>JBEQAM010000171.1:0-5141 GCA_041640375.1 Rehaibacterium sp.
TCGGCCAGCGCCAGGCCCAGGTAGCGCTCGCCCAGTTTGGGGTCGATGCGGGCGTAGGCCAGGCGGCTCTCCAGCACCGGCTCGTGTGCATGCAGCAGCCACAGCCGTGCCGCCGGACACAGCATGGCGGCCAGTCGGGCCGCTTCGCGCGCCGGCTCGGAGAAGTCGGTGGCGACCAGCACACGGGCGTAGTCGGTGGCGGCCGGCGTGCGCACCACCAGGACCGGGCGCTGGCTGCGGCGCAGGATCTTCTGGGTGGTCGAGCCGAGCAGGCGGCCGAGCAGGCCGGTTTCGCCATGCGCGCCGACCACCAGCAGGTCGGCGCCGGTCGCATCGGCGTGCTCGACCAGACGGCGGTGCACGCTGCCGGTCAGCAGTCTGGCCTGCACGACGATGCCGTGCCTGGCGGCCAGTTCGGCGCCGTCGCGCTCCAGCCGCGCGCGGATGCCTTCGCTGACCTGCTCCTCGCTGACCCAGGCGCCGCCGCCCGGGTCGCCCCAGGCCGGGACGATGGTCGGTGCGTCGTAGGCATGCGCCAGCAACAGCGTGGCGCCGTGCGCCTGTGCCAGTCGCGCGGCGCGGTGCACGGCCTGGGTGGCGTGCGGGGAGAAGTCGGTGCAGGCGAGCAGGGTGCGGAGCGGCCGGTTCATGTGGCCTCCGCCCGATGCGGTGCCACCAGCACGTCGCAGGGCGCCTCGGCGATGGCATGCAGGCTGGTGCTGCCGAGCAGGCCGGCCTCCAGCCGGCTCTTGCCGTGGGCACCGATGCACAGCAGCTCGGCGTCGATTTCGCGGACGACCTCGGGCAGCTCGTCGGAGGCGCGGCCATCGCGGATCAGGATGGCCGCGGCGGGATGTCCGAGCGTGTCGGCGAGTGCGCGCAGCTGCGTTCGTGCACGCTCGCGGGCGTCCTGCAGGCGCGCGGCACGTTCCTGCTCGTCCAGACCCATCACCGGTTCGGAGTGGTGGGCGGGCAGGTCGAGCGCGGCGAGAAAGGTGAAGGCGGCTTCCGGGGCGAGCCGGTTGCCGATCCGTGCGGCGCGCTCGGCGTCGTGGCTGAAATCGGTGGCGACCAGCGCACGGGCGTAGGCACCGGCAGCGGGCAGGCGCACCACCAGCACCGGGCGCTCGGCAGTGCGCACCAAGGTGTGCGCGCGCGAACCGAACAGACGGCGGGCGATGGCGCCCGCGCCGGTGGCGCCGATCACCACCAGATCGGCCTGCACGTCGCGGGCGCGTTCGTGGACGCGGCGGTGGACGGCGCCGGTCTCGATCGTGGCGTGCGCCGTGATCGAGTACTTCCGCTGCAAGGCTTCGCGCAGGGTTTCCAACCGCTCGCGCAGGTTCTCGACGATGCGGCTCTCGTCGATCAGCACGCCGCCGCCCGGATCGCTCCAGATCGGGCCGGGCCCGAGCCCGGTATGGACGTGGATCAGCTCCAGCCCGGCATCGAGTTCGCGCGCCAGCAGGCCGGCGCGTTGCGTGGCCAGTTCGGCGTGGGCGGAGAAATCGGTGGCGGCGAGGATGGTGCGGATGCGGTCCATGGTGCCCTCCACGATCGGGATGTGGCCCCATTGTGCCCGCCACGGGCGGTCGCGACCTGATCGCGGTCAAAAACACGCCGCGTGACCCGGGGCGAGACTGGGGCTATCTTTCACCTCTTCTTCACGCGATGCGATCGGGAGAGAGGCCGCGTGCGCATTGTCTTCGAACTCGAGCCGGACGACCTGCGGCGCTTCCGCGAGGCGACGGCCCGGGCGGTGCAGCGGGTGGCCTGCGCCGAGGAGTGCGACATCATCGATGGCGCCAAGCATGCGCTCGACCGGTTGCCGCTGGGCACGGCCCCGGGCTTCGTCCGTCGCCAGCTGTGCGAGGTGCAGCGGCTGATCCTGATGGTCGAGGACGAGGCCTGGGGGCTGCCGCGCGAGGATCGCGAGCAGGTCCTGCAGGCGCTGGCCTACTTCAGCGATCCGGAAGACATGATCCCGGACCACATCGAGGTGATCGGCCTGATCGACGATGCGATCATGCTGGCGCTGATGCTGCGCCGCCTGCGCCACACGCTCGAGGCCTACGATGATTTCTGCGCGTTCCGGAAGGCGCTGGGGCCGCCACCGGGCGACCACGAGGGCCGGCTGGCCCATGCCGGCGCGCTGGCGCGGCAGCGCCAGGCCCTGCACGCGCGGATGCATGAACGCAGCCGGGCCGAGTGCGAGGAGGCCGCCTCGTGACCGCTCCCTGCTCCGGCCTGCGTGCGAAGGAGTACGGGGCGGTGCAGTCCGTGCCGTCGGCGGCATCCGGCGGGCGCGTTTCCCGCCAGGGGCCGCGTCCGGTCGATGCGCGTCGGCGCGCGCCGACGGGGCGCCCGGTCCGCCGCCCGGAGCCCGTGGCTTCCGACCTCGACCGCCCACGCCGTCATCGGAGGGAGCTGCCGCGATGAACGAGCGACCTGCGATGCCCATTGCCGGGGGAGAGACCGGCGGGTCCGCGTCCCCCGACGGCCCGCCGTCGATCCGCCATGCCCGGACGGTGGAGGCGGCGCTGCTCAGCCGCTTCATGGCGCGCGCCTTTCTCGACGCCTTCGGCCACAGCAGCCGGCAGGAGGATGTGCTGGCCCATGTCCGGCACCACTTCAACGCCGCGCGCCAGTCCCGGGAACTGACCGACCCGGCCTGCGTGACGCTGGTGATCGGTCCGCCCGGCGACTACGCCGGTTACGTCCAGCTGGTGTTCGACCAACCGGCGCCCGAGCCGCTGCAGGCGGCCGCGCCGGTGCAGATGCGCCGTTTCTATCTGCGCCGCGATCTGCACGGCAAAGGCTGGGCGGGAGCGTTGATGGAGGCGGCCAAGGCGGTCGCCCGGGAGCGCGGCGCCGATGCGCTCTGGCTGAGCGTCTGGCAGCAGGCGCCGCGGGCGATCCGCTTCTACCGCAAGCACGGCTTCGAGACGATCGGCGCCGCCGTGTTCCATGTCGGCACCGATCCGCAGAAGGACTGGCTCATGGCCTGCAGGCTGGCCCCCTGGGGCTGAGGGGGGCTGACGCGTGGGTGTCGACCGGCGGCGTGGCCGCGCCGGTGCGGCTATCCTTGGCGGGCCATGACGCCGTCCCGCATCGTCCGCTGGCTCTGGTTGGCCGCCGCCTGGGTCGCGCTCGGCCTGGGCGCGCTCGGCGTGCTTTTGCCCGGCTTGCCGACCGTGCCCTTCATCCTGTTGGCCTCGTTCTGCGCGGCGCGCGGCTCCAGGCGTCTGCATGGCTGGTTGTTGGCGCACCACACCTTCGGGCCGATGATCCGCGACTGGGAGCGGCACGGGGCGGTCAGCCGGCGCGCCAAGCGCTTGGCGCTGGGGATGATGGCGCTGTGCTCGCTGCTGATGTGGCTGAGTCCGGCGCGGCTGTGGATGTGGGCGACCGGCACCGGGATCATGGCGGTGGTCGGCGTGTGGCTGTGGCAGCGGCCCGAGCCACCGCGAGGGGAGGGCGCATGAAGGACCGCTCCGCCACGCCGGCCGCCGATTGCGGCCTTGCCGGCAGCGTGCGGCGCAACCTGCCGGTCTTGATCGGTCGGGAGTGCTGAGCGCGCGGCCGTAACCCAGGGCGCAGCGAAACCATCGAGCGGCAGCGCGATGTCGCGCCAGTCGGCCTTCGTCGTGCCCGAGGCGCTGGGCGAACTGCAGCAGCCGGCCGATACGCGCTTTTTCGGCGGCGACCACGGCGAGGACAACCGCCTCACGATCTGGGGGTGGGTGACGTCGATGCGCGATAGCGCGCCGCTGGTGTCGGACGCGGCTGGCCGGCGCGACGAGGCGCTGCCCGCCACCTGGTCGATGCAGGCCGAGGCCTTCGACCGCGGCGAGGACGCCGCGGAGCGGGCGATGAGCGAGGCGTGGCCGGCGTACGGGCGCAAACGCTGGAGGAATTGCGGCCGCTGCGGTAACAGTCCGTCGCAGCGGTCGCCGCGCGATCGCCTCAGTGCAGGACCCGGCGGGCGAACAGGTAGGTGTCGCGCCAGTAGTGGCCGTCGAGCGCGTCCAGCCGCACCGTGCCGCCGGTGCTCGGCGCGTGCACGAAGCGGCCCTCGCCGACGTAGATGCCGGCGTGGTCGACCCGGCCGCGCCGGCCGAAGAAGACGATGTCGCCGGGCGCGAGCCGGTCGCGCGATACCTTGGGCTGGTCCAGCGCCGCCATCTGCGCGGTGCTGCGCGGCAGGCGCAGGCCGGCGGCGTCGTGGAAGACGTAGCCGATCAGGCCGCTGCAGTCGAAGCCGCCCTCGGGCGTGTTGCCGCCGTAGCGGTAGGGCGTGCCGACCAGGCCGATGGCGCGCATCAGCACATCGTTGGTAAGGGGGGCGGTCGCGCCGGGACGGGCGTAGCCGGGTGGTTCGGCGCGCTTGGGCGCGCTGCCGCAGGCCGCCAGCAGCAGGGCGGCGAGCAGCAGGAGGGAAAGCGGGGCGGCGCGCGGAAGTGGCGCCGGGGCGATCTGGCCGGGATAATGCGCGGCGACGCTGCTCACAGCCCGCATCTTGCCGCATCCGTCGCGTCGGCGCATCCCGCGCCGCATCGCCCGGGCCCGCATCCCATCCTGGCGCCCGTCGCCTCGCCCATCCCGTTCCGGCCTCCGCACCATGAAGATCGCCAACAATCACGTCGTCCGCTTCCACTATGCCGTCGCCGAAGCCGGCCAGCCCAGCCGCGAGTCGTCCTTCGACGGCCAGCCGCTGACCATCCTGACCGGCCACCGGCACATCATCCCGGGCCTGGAGGCGGCGATGCTCGGTCGCGAGAAGGGTGAGCGCTTCGAAGTGACCGTGCCCTGCGCCGAGGCCTATGGCGAACGCCGCGACGGCCTGACCCAGCGCATCCCGAAGAAGCATTTCGGCAACCAGCGCCTGCAGCCGGGCATGCAGGTGGTGCTACAGACCAATTACGGCCCGCGTGCGGTGACCGTGCTCAAGGTCGGCATGAGCGTGGTGGATGTCGATCTCAACCATCCAATGGCTGGCAAGGACCTGCATTTCGACATCGAGATCGTCGACGTGCGCGAGGCCACGCCGGAGGAGATCGAGCACAGGCACGTGCACGGCGACGGCGGCGTCGAGCACTGAGCCTTCGGCGGTGCCCGCCCCGGTGGGGGGCCCCGCCCGG
>JBEQAM010000172.1:0-5139 GCA_041640375.1 Rehaibacterium sp.
ACCTCTCTGGACCGGCCTGGTCGCGCTCGCCCAGCAGGACATGAAGAAGCTGATCGCCTACTCGTCGATCTCGCACATGGGCTTCGTGACCCTGGGTACCTTCATCGCCTTCGCGCTGGTGCGCGAGCACGGCAACGAGACGGCCGCACAGCTCGGCCTGCAGGGCGCGATGGTGCAGATGATCTCGCACGGCTTTATCTCCGGCGCGATGTTCTCCTGTGTCGGCGTGCTCTACGATCGCGTGCACAGCCGGCAGATCCGCGACTACGGCGGCGTGGTGAACACCATGCCGTGGTTCGCCACCCTGTTCGTGCTGTTTGCGATGGCCAACTCCGGTCTGCCCGGCACCTCCGGTTTCGTCGGCGAGTTCATGGTCATCCTGGCGGCCTTCCAGCAGAGTCCGTGGCTGGCCTTTGCCGCCGCCTTCACCCTGATCCTGGGTGCGGCCTACACGCTGTGGCTGGTCAAGCGGGTGATCTTCGGTGAAGTGGCCAATCAGCACGTCGCCGAGCTGCAGGACATCGATGGCCGCGAGGCGCTGGTGCTGGTCGTGTTCGCCATCGGCGTGCTGGCGATCGGCCTGTGGCCCAAGCCCCTGACCGACCTGATGGATGCCTCGATCGTCGAGCTGGTGCGACTGCTCGCCGTCAGCAAGCTGTAAGGACTACGACCCCATGGTGACCTCCGCCGATTTCCTGCCGCTTGCGCCCGAGCTGTTCCTGCTCGGCGCGACCTGCGCCATCCTGCTGCTGGACCTGTTCCTCAGCGACCAGCGCCGCGGCCTGGTGCATTTCCTGGCCATCCTCACCCTGGTCGCCACCGGCATCCTGACTTTCCGCCAGGGCGGCGCCGGTGCCTTGCCCGACACCACCGCCTTCGGCGGCATGTTCATCCGCGATACGGCCGGCGACGTGCTCAAGCTGGTGATCTACGTGGTCACTGGCGCCGCGTTCGTCTACGCCAAGCCGTGGCTGATCGACCGCGGCCTGTTCAAGGGCGAGTTCTACGTGCTGGCGCTGTTCGCGGTGCTCGGCATGATGATCCTGGTGTCGGCCGGTAGCCTGATCACCGTCTACCTCGGCCTGGAGCTGCTGGCACTGAGCTCGTATGCGCTGGTGGCGATGGATCGCGACAACCGCCTGGCTTCCGAGGCGGCGATGAAGTATTTCGTTCTCGGCGCGCTGGCCTCGGGCATGCTGCTGTACGGCATGTCGATGATCTACGGCGCCTCCGGCGGCGCGCTCGACCTCGGCGCCATCTACAGTGTGGCTGCCGCCGATGGCGACAAGACCCTGCTGATGTTCGGCGTGGTGTTCGTGCTCGCCGGCATCGCCTTCAAGTTCGGTGCGGCGCCATTCCACATGTGGCTGCCGGACGTCTACCAGGGTGCGCCCACGCCGGTCACTCTCTTCATCGGCTCGGCGCCCAAGCTGGCGGCCTTCGGCATGGCTTACCGCCTGCTGGAGGGGGCCGCCGGTCCGCTCGGCGAGCAGTGGCAGGTCATGGTCGCCTGGCTGGCGGTGCTGTCGCTGGTGATCGGCAACCTGATCGCGCTGATGCAGGCCAATCTCAAGCGCATGCTGGCCTATTCGACGATCTCGCACGTCGGTTTCCTGTTCCTCGGTCTGGCGGCGGCCGATGCGCAGGGCTATGCCGCGGCGATGTTCTACGCAATCAGCTACGCGCTGATGTCGGCAGCCGCGTTCGCGGCGATCATCCTGCTTTCGCGCAAGGGGTTCGAGGCCGAGAACATCGCCGATTTCCGCGGCCTGAACGCGCGTAATCCGTGGTACGCGCTGCTGGTGCTGTGCATCATGGCTTCGTTGGCCGGCGTGCCGCCGTTCCTGGGCTTCTGGGCCAAGCTGGCGGTGCTGCGCGCCGCGGTCGAGGCCGGGATGATCTGGCTGGCGATCGTCGGCGTCGTGTTCGCGGTGATCGGCGCCTTCTACTACCTGCGCGTGATCAAGGTGATGTACTTCGACGAGCCCGAGGGCGAGGCCGGTCCAGCGCAGGCGGCCGATCCTCACCTGCGCTGGCTGCTGTCGGTCAATGCGCTGCTGTTGCTCGGCCTGGGGCTGGCCTGGAGCCCGGTCATGGCCTGGTGCCAGCGTGCCTTCGGGATCTGATCGTGCCGTCGACGGGTCGAAAGGCTTGCCAATCGCCTGGAGCGTTCCTATAATTGCCGTCTCTGCTGCGGGGTGGAGCAGTCTGGCAGCTCGTCGGGCTCATAACCCGAAGGTCGCAGGTTCAAATCCTGCCCCCGCTACCAGTTTCTGGTAACGAAAGAGCCTCCTCGAGAGGCTCTTTTGCTTACCGGGGCTTGGTGCCGTTACCGCCCGACCGGGCGCGGCACCCCGGAACCAGGACGTACCGGAAAGGGCCTTGCAGGCCCTTTTTTGTTGGCGGAATCATCCGCCCGATTGCACAGGAACAGCCGACGTGAGCGACAAGGCGACCGAAATCGTCGAACTGCTGGCCCCCGCCGTGGCTTCGCTGGGGCTGGAGCTGCTGGGCGCGGAATTCGCGCCGTCGAGCGGCCGCTCGCTGCTGCGCCTCTACATCGACGCGCCCGAGCGCCATGTGACGCTGGACGACTGCGAGGCGGTCAGTCGCGAGGTGTCGGCGGTGCTCGACATTCACGATCCGATCAGCGGCCAGTACACGTTGGAAGTGTCCTCGCCCGGTATCGACCGGCCGCTGTTCACCCCAGCCCAGTTCGCCCGTTTCGCTGGTGAACGGGCCAAGGTGTCGTTGCGTCTGCCGATCGACGGGCGCCGCCGTCTGCAGGGCATCATCGCCCGCGTGGATGGCGACACCATCGTGCTGGTCGCCGACGAGCAGGAATTCGCCGTGCCGCACGACAACATCGACAAGGCCCGGCTGGTGCCGGATCTGGTCGCACTCGGTCTGGCGCCCGCCAGGCCCGAGCCGCAGCCGGGCGCCGGTCGGGCGCGGCGCAGCGGCAAATCTTCCAGGAAATCTTGAGCGGTCCGACCGCATTTGGAGCAATGCCATGAGCAAGGAACTGTTGATGGTGGTGGAGGCGGTCGCCAACGAGAAGGGCGTCCCGCGCGAGGTCATCTTCGAGGCGATGGAGGCGGCGCTCGCCTCCGCGGCGAAGAAGCGCTACCACGACCAGGATGTTTCGGTCCGGGTGTCGATCAATCCCAAGGACGGCAGCTACGAGACCTTTCGTCGCTGGGAGGTCGTCCCCGATGATGCGGTGATGGAGTCTCCCGACCGGCAGATCCGTCTGATGGACGCGATCGAGGAGAAGGAGGGCGTCCAGGTCGGCGATTTCATCGAGGAGAAGATCGAGAACCCCGAGTTCGGTCGGATCGCCGCGCAGGCTGCCAAGCAGGTGATCGTGCAGCGTGTCCGCGAGGCCGAGCGCGCGCAGGTCGTCGAGGCGTGGAAGGATCGCGTCGGCGAGCTGGTCACCGCCATTGTCAAGCGTGTCGAGCGCGGCAACGTCTATGTCGACCTTGGCGGCAACGCCGAAGGCTTCATTCCCAAGGACAAGGCGATCCCGCGCGACGTGCTGCGCCCGGGTGACCGCGTTCGCGGCTACCTGTACGACGTGCGCGCCGAGACCCGCGGCCCGCAGCTGTTCATCTCGCGCGCCGCGCCGGAGTTCATGATCGAGCTGTTCAAGCTCGAGGTGCCCGAGGTCGGCCAGGGGCTGGTCGAGATCAAGGCCGCCGCCCGCGACCCCGGTGACCGCGCCAAGATCGCGGTGATCGCTCACGACAACCGCACCGATCCGATCGGCGCCTGCATCGGCATGCGCGGCTCGCGCGTGCAGGCGGTATCGAACGAGCTCAACGGCGAGCGCATCGACATCATCCAGTGGAGCGAGAACCCGGCCCAGTTCGTGATCAACGCGATGGCGCCCGCGGAGGTCCAGTCGATCATCGTCGACGAGGAAAAGCACTCCATGGACATCGCCGTGGCCGAGGACAAGCTCGCACAGGCGATCGGCAAGGGCGGCCAGAACGTGCGGCTGGCCAGCCGCCTGACCGGCTGGCAGCTCAACGTGATGACCCAGGACCAGGTCACCGCCAAGTCGGAAGCCGAGCAGGCCGCTGCCCGCCAGCTGTTCATGGACAAACTCGAGGTCGACGAGGAAATCGCCGGGATCCTGGTGTCCGAGGGCTTCAGCACCGTCGAGGAAATCGCCTACGTCCCGGTCGGCGAGCTGCTGGCGGTGGAAGGCTTCGACGAGGACATCGTGGAGGAGCTGCGCGCCCGCGCCCGCGACGCGCTGCTGACCGAGGCGCTGGCGGCCGAGGAGGAGATCGAGGAGCACAAGCCGGCCGAGGACCTGCTGGGTCTGGACGGCATGGACGAGGCGACCGCCTACGCGCTGGCCGCGCGCGGCATCGTCACCCGCGACGACCTCGCCGATCTGGCGGTGGACGAGATCCTCGACATCGATGGCATGGACGAGGAGCGCGCCGCGGCCCTGATCATGGCCGCGCGCCAGCATTGGTTCGAATGAGCCGCGCCGGCAAGGCCGGTCAGGCTGTACAATCGCTCGCTTGAGTCGAGCACGCTTGCTTGAATCGAGCGCCCTGGCGGGCGCTCAGACGCCCAGGAACAGGAAGTCACATGTCCGAAGTCACCGTACGTACGCTCGCCAAGCTGGTCGGCACCCCGGTCGAGAAGCTCCTTGAGCAGCTTGCCGAGGCCGGCATGAGCTTCAGCGGGCCGGACCAGGTGGTGACCCCGACCGAGAAGATGAAGCTGCTCGGTTTCCTGCGGCGCACTCACGGCAAGTCCGAGACGGCCGCCGAGGAGGCCGCGCCCAGACAGATCACGCTCAAGCGCCGCAAGGTGCAGGAGCTGACCGTCGCGGCTGGCAAGAACAAGACCACCGTGGCCGTCGAGGTCCGCCAGAAGCGCACCTATGTCAAGCGCAGCGTGGTCGAGGAGGCCTCCCCGGTCGACGCCGAGCGCGAGGAGGCGCTGCGCAAGCTCGAGGAGTCGCGTCGTCAGCAGGAGGCCGAGGAGGCCGCGCGACTGGAGGCCGAGCGCAAGCGTGCCGAGGAGGAGGCCCGTCGTCGCGAGGCCGAGGAGGCCGAGCGCCTGGCGCGCGAGGCCGCGGAAGAGGCCCGCCGTGCCGCCGAGCCCGACATG
>JBEQAM010000173.1:0-5109 GCA_041640375.1 Rehaibacterium sp.
CACGCATGCTCGGCGCTCAGCGCCTGATGGCGCTGCTGCAGGGCCTGGTGGGCGCCTGCCAGCTCGTCGCGCTGACGGGCGATCTCCTCGCCACGCGAGCGCATCGCGGCCAGCTCGGCATCGAGCCGGCGGGCCTCCTCCAGCGACGCGCCCAACCGCTGACGCAGCTCCTCGATCTCACCCCGCATGGTGCTCTCCCGCTCACGCAGGCGGAGCGAAAGCCAGAAAGCGGTGCCGAGCGCACCCAGCGCCAGACCGACGGCGAACAGAAGCAGTTCATGGGAAGGTGACAAGGCAGACCCCGGGCATCGACGATGCCGTCGATTCTAGCGGCCGGGCCGTCTCAGCCGGCGCGACGGCCCGCGGCCCGCCCGGAGCGGGAAGGGTCGCCTGCCTGGCGTCGGGCCGTGCAGACAGCCCCGACGCAGCGGGGATCAGCCCGCCTTCTTGGCCCAGGCCGAGCACCAGCCCTTGGCGGCCACGCGGTGACCCGGGAACAGCGTGCACGGCCCCCACTCGGCATCGCCGCCGCCCCAGAACTGGCAGTTGGCGCAGTCGCTGCCGGGCTTGAAGTTCGGGTGGCTCAGGCCGTCGGTGGTCTCGACGTAGTTCAGGGCCTTGGCCTGCGGATTGTCGAGCGGCAGCTTGGGCAGATCCTGCGCGATCACCGGCCGGTCGATCAGGCGGATGCCCAGCGGAATCGCGACCGCGGCGCTGGCGGCGCGGACGAGGAAGGCGCGGCGGGAATTGCGGGACTCGGACATGGCTGGCTCCAGGCTGGCGTTGTCGAACCCGGCCATCATACGCCGGCCCCGTCAACGCGCGGTTGACGCCGGTCAAGGCGGCGGCCCGCGGCGCGCCGGTGGCGATCGGCTAAACTGGCGCGATGAACGACACCCTCCCCTACGATCCTGCGCGGCTGGCCGCCTGCGCCCGCGACATCGTCGCCCACACCCGCGAACTGGCCGCGCTGGGCTGGACGCCGGCCACCAGCAGCAATTTCTCGATGCGGCTGGACGACCGCCACGCCGCCATCACCGTCTCCGGCCGCGACAAGGGCCGGCTGACCGAGAGCGACATCATGGTGGTGGATTTCGACGGCCAGCCGGTGGGCGCCGCGCAGCGGCCCTCCGCCGAAACGCTGCTGCACACCCAGCTCTACCGGCGCTTCCCCGACGTCGGCTGCGTGCTGCACACCCACTCGCGCACCCAGACCGTGGCCTCGCGCCTGTTCGCCCTGGCCGGCAGCGTGCACCTGGAGGGCTACGAACTGCTCAAGGCCTTCGCCGGGAACACCACCCACGAGATGGCGGTCGACGTGCCAGTGCTGCCCAACAGCCAGGACATGCCTGCCCTCGCCGCCCGCGTGGAGTCGCTGCTCGACAAGGGGCCGCTGTGGGGCTACCTGATCGACGGCCACGGCCTGTACGCCTGGGGCCGCGACATGGCCGAGGCGCGCCGCCACCTGGAGGCCTTCGAGTTCCTGCTGGCCTGCGAACTGGACCTGAGGAGACTGCACCAATGAGCCGCCTGCGCATCTTCGCCGAGAGCGACCCGACCACGCCGGTCTTCGAGACCCGCGACCATGCCGAAATGGCCGAGCGGCTGCGCGCCATCGGCGTGCGCTTCGAGCAGTGGGAAGCCACGCAGCCGGTCGTGCCCGGCGCCGCGCCCGAGCAGGTGATGGCCGCCTACCGCGCCGACATCGACCGGCTGGTCGCCGAGTACGGTTTCAACACCGTCGACGTGGTCAGCATCGCGCCGGACAACCCGAACAAGGACGCCGCCCGCGCCAAGTTCCTCGACGAGCACTACCACGTCGAGGACGAAGTGCGCTTCTTCGTGGCCGGCTCCGGGCTGTTCACCCTGCACCCGGACGAGCGCGTGTTCGAGGTGCTGTGCGAAGCCGGCGACCTGATCTCGGTGCCCGACCGCACCAAGCACTGGTTCGACATGGGCCCGCAGCCGAGCTTCATCGCCATCCGCTTCTTCAAGGAGCCGGACGGCTGGGTCGGCCACTTCACCGGCACCGACATCGCGCAGAAGTTTCCGCGCTACGAGCCCGGCCAGGCCGGGTGACCTTGTTCCTGCAGGAACGACGTAGTCGTCTGCCGCAGGCTAACGGCTTCAGCCGCGACCCGGAACCCCGCGGGTCGTCTGGCCGCGGCTGAAGCCGCTCCTGCAAAAATGCAGCGAAGAATGAAAAAGACCATCCTCACCGACATCGAAGGCACCACCAGCAGCATCTCCTTCGTCAAGGACGTGCTGTTCCCGTACGCCCGCCGCGCCCTGCCCGCCTTCGTGCGCCGGCACGGCAGCGACCCACAGGTGCGCAAGTGGCTGGACGCCGCGGCGCTGGACATCGGCGGGGTGGCGTCGGACGAGTGCATCGTCGAGATCCTGCAGCAGTGGATCGACCAGGACCGCAAGCACACCGCACTCAAGGCGCTGCAGGGCATGATCTGGCGGGCCGGCTACGAGGGCGCCGATTTCCAGGCCCACATCTACCCGGACGCCGCGCAGGCACTGCGCGCCTGGCACGCGGCGGGTCATCCGCTGCACGTGTATTCGTCCGGCTCGGTGCCGGCGCAGCGGCTGTTCTTCGCCCATACCGAGGCCGGTGACCTCACGCCGCTGTTCTCCGGTTACTTCGATACCGAGGTCGGCGGCAAGCGCGCGGCGCAAAGCTACCGCAACATCCTCGCCGCCATCGGCCGCGAGCCCGGCGAGGTGCTGTTCCTGTCCGACGTGGTCGAGGAACTGGACGCCGCCCGCGAGGCCGGCCTGGACACCGTGCTGCTCGACCGCCCGCAGGACTACCCGCAACCGCGCACCGGCGAGGCCACGCACGGGCATCGTCGGGCAACGTCCTTCGCCGAAATCCAGCCGGCCGCCTGAGTCCACCACGGCCGCCCGCATGCGCCACGACGCCTCCCCCACGCGCCTGATCCGGCAAGGCCTGAGCCTCGGCCTGCTGCGCCGTCCGCGCGACCTGCCGGTCATCGCCGGGCCCGGCGCGTTCTTCATCGCCTTCGCCCTGTTCGCGCTGCTCGGCTTCGGCTGGGATTCGGCGACCACGGCGCCGCCGCGCAGCTTCGATTCCGCCGCGATCACCGATTACACGCTGTACCTCACTCTCGCCCTGCTCGCCGGCTGGTCCGGCGCCGCCGCGCTGCGCCGCCCAAGCCTGTGGCTGACGCTGGCGGCGCTGATCGTGCTGGCCAGCCTGCCATCGACGCTGGCACTACTGCTCGCCGGCCACTACCTGCCCGACACGGACTGGCGCGACCTCGCGCTCGAAGTCGGCTTCGTCCTGGTCGGGCTGGCGTATCTGGCCCGCTGCGTGGGTTACCTCGCCGCCGGCGCCGGCCTCGCCCGCCGCATCGGCGCGTGGTCGCTGTGCGTGCTGCTCTGGCTGGCGCCGGCCTGGCTCTACCCGGTGGCCCCGTTCTGGTACACGCAATGGGACCAGACGCAGGACGAGGCCGACCACCCGCAGTTCGATCTGCAGGCGCTGCTCGAAGCGCAGGATGGCCTGCTCGACCGCGCCCTGGCCGGCCTGTCGCCGCAGCGGCCGGACCATGCCGACCTGTACGTGGTCGGCTTCGCCGGCGATGGCCACCAGTCGGTGTTCCGCAACGAGGTCGAGTACCTGCAGCA
Source organism: Rehaibacterium sp. (assembly GCA_041640375.1). Lineage (GTDB taxonomy): Bacteria > Pseudomonadota > Gammaproteobacteria > Xanthomonadales > Xanthomonadaceae > Rehaibacterium. The sequence continues at coordinate 3,661 of JBEQAM010000173.1, forward strand.
GCTGTTCACACGGCGCTTCGGGGCGGAAGGCCGCACGCTCGCCCTGATCAACCACCCACAGACCTTCGGCCACGCGCCGCTGGCCACCGTCGCCAACCTGCAACTCGCCCTGCACCGCATCGGCGAGCTGATGGACCGCAACGAGGACATCCTGCTGCTGTTCCTCACCACGCACGGCAGCGAGGAGCACGAGCTGCTGGTGCAGCTCGGCCCGCTGCCGATGCAGCAGCTCCGCCCGCACGACCTGCGCGCGGCGCTGGACGTGTCCGGCATCCGCCATCGCGTGATCGTCGTGTCGGCCTGCTACGCCGGCGGCTTCGTCGAGGCCCTACGCGATCCGGACACCCTGGTCATCGCCGCCGCCCGCGCCGATCGCCCCTCCTTCGGCTGCGGCGCGACCTCGGAGGTCACCTGGTTCGGCCGCGCCTTTCTCGTGGAAGCGCTCAACCGCACGCACGACTTCGTCGCCGCCTTCGAGCTCGCCAGCGAACGGGTCGCCGCCTGGGAGCGCGCGCAGGGCTTCGAGCACTCGCACCCGCAGATCGACATCGGCGAGCGCATCGGCGAGCGCCTGGCCGCCTGGCGCGACGGCATCACGCCGGGGCCGCCGGTCGCCTTCGTGCCGACCGTGCCGGCGTCGCGGGACGAGGCCCCCACCGCCGTGCAGCAGCACCGGTAACAGCGGCTTCAGCGCGACCGGAACGCAACCGCGAAGATTCAGCCACAGACCTGCGCGGATACGCGCGGATGGAGCCGGCTCGAAGCCTTATCCGCGGCTATCCGCGTGGATCCGTGGCCCAAGCCTGCTGTTTCCCGGGCATCCGGTGCGGCTGAGGCTGCTGTCACGCGTCCCGGCCGACGCGCCCGGCGCAGCGCGCCCTGACCGCCACAGCGGTCGCCGGGAAATCGCAGAACAGGCCATCCACGCCGCGCGCCATCGCGGCGCGCAGCTCATCCTCGATACCCGCGCAGCCCTCGCCCACCGCGTCGTCGCGGAAGGTCCAGGCATCCACGCGCAGACCGGCGGCATGCGCGGTCGCCACCAGACCCGAGTCGCGGCCCGCTGCGTCGGCCAGCATCCGCTTGTCGGGTGCGATGCCGGCCAACCAGCCGCGATGCATGGAGATCACGCCGCGCCAGTCGGCACCGGCTTCGAGCAGCAGCACGCAAGGCAAGCCAGTCGCCGCATGCACGCGGCGCAGTGCCTCGACCTCGAAGCACTGCACGCGCATCGCCACGCCCCGCGGCAGCGTGCGCACCGCGTCGATGAAGGGCGGCACCGGATCGTGTCCCCGTGCCGCCAGCGCGGCGGGGTGTTTCAGCTCCGGATACAGCGTCACCGGCCGACCGCGCGCAGCGGCCGCCCGCGACGCCCAGCGCAGCAGGTCGGCGAAACGCACCAGCGGATGCAGCCCGTCGTGCGCGCGGGGGCGGCCGGGGACCGCTTGC
>JBEQAM010000174.1:0-5088 GCA_041640375.1 Rehaibacterium sp.
GGCGGCGCGACGCCGTCGGCGACGACCTCGGCCTCGCGCCAGAACAGCCGGCTGCCGGCGCGGGCCAGGGCGACGATGGTCAGCAGACCGCAGATCAGGATCAGCGGCCACAGCCAGGCCACCTGCACGGCGGGAATCGCGCCGAGCAGGCTCAACTTGGCGACGAAGCCGGACAGTGGCGGCAGGCCAGCCACCGACACCGCGGCGATCAGGAACAGGCCGCCGAGCAGCCAGCGGTGTCCGACCCGGCCGATCCGGCGCAGGCTGTCGCCGCCCGGGCGGCGCTGGCCGCGGACCAGGTCGGCGAGCAGGAACAGTGCGGCGGTGGCCAGTGTGCTGTGCACCAGGTAATACAGGCCGGCGGCGACCGTCTCCGGCCTTGCCAGCCCGATCGCGACGAACAGCGTGCCGGCCGAGGCGACCACCAGATTGGCCGTGAGCAGGCGCAGGTTGGGCGCCGCCAGTGCGCCCAGCGTGCCCAGCGCCAGCGTCAGCCCGCCGGCCGGCAGCAGCCACGGCCAAGCCAACCCGGCGAGTTCGCCGGCCTCGCCACCGAACATCGTGGAATACACGCGCAGCGCCGAATAGATGCCGACCTTGGTCATGATCGCGAACAGCGCCGCCACCGCGCCCGGCGCCCGCGAATACGCCTGCGGCAGCCAGAAGTACAGCGGCAGCAGCGCCGCCTTGGCGCAGAACACCACCAGCAGGATGCCGCCGGCGGCGCGCAGCAGCGGCGCCTGCGCCGGCTCGACCAAGGCGATCCGCTGCGCCAGCGCGCCGATGTTGAGCGTGCCGAGCTGGCCGTAGATCAGGCCGAGCGCGACCAGGAACAGCAGCGAAGCGGTGATGTTGAAGGCGAGGTAGTGCATGCCCGCGCGCATGCGCGGCCCGCGACCGCCGCTGAGCAGCAGGCCGTAGGAAGCGATCAGCAGCACCTCGAAGAACACGAACAGGTTGAACAGGTCGGCGGTGAGGAAGGCCCCGCACAGGCCGGCCAGCTGGAATTGGAACAGCGCGTGGAAGTGCGGCGCGCGCCGGTCCCAGCCCGAGGCTGCATGCGCCAGGGCGATCAGGCCGAGCACGGCGGTGAGCAGCACCATCAGCGCCGCGGTACGGTCGGCCAGCAGCGCGATGCCCAGATGCGCCGGCCAGTTGCCGGCCAGGTACACCTGCATAACGCCGCTGTCCGCCTGCGTCGCCAGGGTGGCCGCGATGACGACCAGGGCCAGCGTCCCGGCCAGGGCGAGCGTGCGCTGCACGCGCAGGCCGAGGCGTTCGAGCGTCAGCAGCAGCGCGCCCAGTGTCAGCGGCAGCACCACCGGCAGGATCGGCAGATGGTTCATGCCCGATCCTCCGGTTCACGGGCATCGACGTGGTCGCTGCCGTTGTCGGCGCGGTTGCGGATCGCCACCACCAGCAGTACGGCGCTGGTGGCGAAACCGATCACGATGGCGGTCAGCACCAGTGCCTGCGGCAGCGGGTCGATGTAATGGGCGAGCGTGTAGCTGGCGGCATCGGCGGCGACGTCGAGCACCGGCGGCTTGCCGCTCGCCAGCCGGCCCATCGAGAAGATCAGCAGGTTGACCGCGTACGAAAGCAGGGTCAGCCCGAGCACGACCTCGAAGGTGCGCGCGCGCAGCAGCAGCCACACGCCGGCGGCGACCAACAGGCCGATGGCGGAAGCGACGGCGAATTCCATCAACGGCTCTCCGGGGAATGACCGCTCGGACGCTGCAGGCGACCGAGCATGGACAGCATCAACATGGTCGCGCCGAACACGACCAGGTATACGCCGGTGTCGAAGCCCATCGCGCTGGCCAGCGGCAGCTCGCCGATCAGCGGCAGGGTCGGGTGGGCGTGGGTGCTGGTCAGGAACGGATAGCCCAGCGCCCAGCTCGCCGCGCCGGTGGCCAGTGCGACCAGCAGGCCGATGCCGATCCAGCGCGGGTAGTCGAAGCCGAGCCGGCGCTCGACGTAGTCGCTGCCGGAGAGCACGTACTGCAGCAGCAGCGGCACCGCCAGCACCAGACCGGCGATGAAGCCGCCGCCGGGCTGGTTGTGGCCGCGCAGGAACAGGTACAGCGACACTGCCAGCGCAATCGGGAAGACGATCTGCGCGACCAGGATCGGGATCAGCGGCCGCTCCGGCTCACCCGGCACCAGCGCGGTCGGTGCGATCCTCGCCCGCCGCAGCAGTGCGTAGACGATCAGGCCGGCGATGCCGAACACGGTGATCTCGCCCAGGGTGTCCAGGCCGCGGAAGTCGACCAGGATCACGTTGACCACGTTGCTGCCGCCGCCTTCGGGCAGTGCGCGTTGCAGCATCTCGCCGGCCACGGTGTCGTATGGCCGGGTGATGATCGCGTAGACCAGCGCGGTGACGCCGCCACCGGCCACCAGAGCGATCGAGGCGTCGCGCCAACGGCGAAACCGGCTGCGCTCGGGCGCAGGGTGTTCCGGCAGGTAGTTGAGCGCCAGCAGCAGCAGCGCCAGGCTGACCATTTCGACCAGCAGCTGGGTCAGTGCCAGATCCGGCGCCGACAGGAAGACGAAGGTCAGGCTGACCAGCAGGCCGACCGCGCCGAGCACGATCACCGCGATCAGCCGCTGCCGGTGCAGCGCCAGCACGCCGGCGGTGGATCCCAGCAGCAGCGCCCACAGCAGCCAGCCCAGCCAGGGCAGCGGCTGGCCGGGACCGAACTGGAGCCGGCCGCCGGCGAGGAAGGGCGCCGCGCCCAGCGCCAGCGCCGCCAGCACCATCAGCAGCAGGTAACGTTGCAGGTTGCCGTTCTCCAGCCGCGGCACCAGCGCGCCGGCGAACTCGAACACGCGCTCGATCTTCCAGCGGAACACGGCGCGCCCGAGCGAGGCGCGCACGTTGCCGTACAGGTCGGTGAGCCGGCGCAGGCCGAAGTACAGCGCGATGCCGCCGGCCAGGCTGACCAAGCTCATCAACAGCGGCAGGTTGAAGCCGTGCCAGAGCTTGAGCGTGAACTCCGGCGCCGCCGCGCCCAGCGTGCCGGCGACGGCGGTTTCCAGCACGCCGGAGATGGTCAGCGCCGGCAGCATGCCCACCGCCAGGCACAGCAGCACCAGCGCCTCGACCGGCACGCGCATGAAGCGCGGCGGCTCGTGCGGCGTGGTGTCCAGCCCGCGCGGACCGGCGCCGAAGAAGCTGTCGTGCACGAAGCGCAGGCTGTAGGCCACGCTGCAGATGCCGGCCAACACCGCCACGCCGGCGATCAGGATCCGCCAGCCGGCATCGCCCTCGATCAGCAGCGCCTGCTCGAAGAACATCTCCTTGGACAGGAAGCCGTTGAGCAGCGGTACGCCGGCCATCGACAGCGCGGCGATGATCGCCAGCGTACTGGTCAGGGGCATGAGTTTGAGCAGCCCGCCGAGTTTTCGCATGTCGCGGCTGTGGCACTCGTGGTCGATGATGCCCGCGGCCATGAACAGCGAGGCCTTGAAGGTGGCGTGGTTGAGGATGTGGAACAGGCCCGCCACCACCGCCATCTCCGAGGACAGGCCAAACAGCAGCGTGATCAGGCCCAGGTGCGAGATGGTCGAATAGGCCAGCAGGCCCTTGAGGTCGTGCTGGAAGATCGCGAACCAGGCGCCGACCAGCAGCGTCGCCGCGCCGATGCCGCTGACGGTGTAGAAGAACAGATCGCTGCCGGCCAGCGCCGGGTGCAGCCGCGCCAGCAGGAACACGCCGGCCTTCACCATCGTCGCCGAATGCAGGTAGGCGCTGACCGGCGTCGGCGCCGCCATCGCGTGCGGCAGCCAGAAGTGGAACGGGAACTGCGCCGACTTGGTGAAGATGCCGAGCAGGATCAGGCCCAGCGCCCACGGGTACAGCGCGTGGGCGCGGATCTGTTCGCCGGCGGCCAGCACCACGTCGAGCTCGTAGCTGCCGACGATGCGGCCGATCAGCAGCACGCCGGCCAGCATCGCCAGGCCGCCGCCGCCGGTCAGCGTGAGCGCCATGCGCGCGCCCTCGCGGGCGTCGCCGCGGTGGTGCCAGAAGCCGATCAGCAGGAACGAGCTGATCGAGGTCAGCTCCCAGAACACCACCAGCAACAGCAGGTTGCCGGCGGTGACGACGCCGAGCATCGCGCCCATGAACAGCATCAGCAGCGCGAAGAAGCGCGAGGCGCTGTCCTGCTCGCTCAGGTAGTAGCGGGCATAGAGCACGATCAGCGCGCCGATCGCCAGCACCAGCCCGGCGAACATCCAGGCCAGGCCGTCCAGCCGCAGCGTGAAGGCGAGGCCGACCTGCGGAATCCAGTCGATGCTGGCATGCGGGATCACACCGGCCAGCACCTCGGGGGTGAGTGTCGCCAGCAGGACCAGGCCGGCCAGTGGCGCCAGCCCGGCCAACCAGGCGATGACGCGGCGCGGGGCGCCGCGCGAGACCGCGATCAGCAGCGCGGCGAGGAAGGGCAGGGCGAGCAGGGCGTGGAGCATCGCTCTCTTCTTTGGTTCGTGCGTGGCCGACGGAGCGCGCTCCGGCGACGGAACAGGCGGGGGAAGCGGGACCGGGACGGCCGGCCGTGGCGCGGGAGTTTAACCCCGGCGGACGGCCTCCGGGATCGGCGCATCATCGCGCGGACCCGGAATCCGGCCGCGTGCCGCCGGGCGCGCGAGGGGTGGCAGCGTCTTTCCAGTCCCGGGTCCGCGATCCCGGATCGGGTCATGTATCGCGTTATCCTCGCTGCGCATGTCCACGATGCGCATGGCGGAATGACGCAGAGCGATTGGCTGGTATTCGGTGCGAGTGGCGCCGTCGGCCGCTTTCTCCTGGGGCGCCTGGCGGCCCGCGGCGAGACGGTGCTTGCCGTCAGCCGGCGCGGGCGGCCGGCCTGGAGCGCGGCGCTGACGCAGGTGCGCTGGACCCGGCTCGACCTGTTCGGCGAACGGCTCGACCGCGGGCTGTGTGCGGCGCGCGTGCTCAGTGCCGGCCCGCTCGACGGTTTCGTCGACGCCTGTCTGCAGGCCGACTGGCCGGCCGGCACCCGCGTGGTCGCGCTGTCCTCGATGAGCGCCGTCACCAAGCAGGACTCGCCCGATCCCGCCGAGCGC
>JBEQAM010000175.1:0-5075 GCA_041640375.1 Rehaibacterium sp.
CACCGCCAGGCTGCGGTCGCGGTTGTAGGCCGGGTTGGCGGCGTCCATCGTCGCCTGCGCCGCGTCGGCGAGCACCCGACTGGCGCCGCTGGCCAGGTCGAGCACATGGGTGTCGCGGATCAGCGCACCCTCGCGCTTGAGCGTGTAGTAGGCCTGCCGGCCGTCCAGCGACCACCAGGCCTGCTCGACCGGGGGCCCGATCCAGTCCGGATGGGCCATGGCCTGGTCGAGAGTGATCGGCGTCTGGGCGACGGCCGGGCCGGCGGACGGCGCGGTCACGGCCAGGGCGAGCAGGGAGCAGGCAAGCCAGCGCATGCGGGTCTCCGTGGGGCGGGCGGAAAGGGCGAACGCCGAAGGGTAACAGCCGCGGCCGCGCCGCTGACCATGACTTCGGTCATGGTGCGGCGGTGTCCCGGCCGGGCAGGGCGTCGAGGCGGCGCGGCCCCGCGCCGCGGTGCCCCCCAACCAAGGGCACAGCCCCGGCCCGCGCCGATGGGCGATACTCGCTCGTCTCTCCGCCCGCGAGTCCGCCGATGATCCGTCGTACCCCCCTGTTCGCCGCCGTGCTGCTGGCGGTCGCCCCGCTCGCCCAGGCCGCGGTCGGCGACAGCCCGACCAAGCTGCTGCGCTTCCCCGACATCCATGGCGAGCGCATCGTCTTCGTCCACGCCGGCGACATCCACGTGGTCCACGCCGACGGCGGTACCGCGCAACGGCTGACCTCGCACCCCGGCAAGGAGCTGTACCCGAAGTTCTCCCCGGACGGGCAGTGGATCGCCTTCTCGGCCGAGTACAACGGCACCCGCCAGGTTTATGTGATGCCGAGCGCCGGCGGCGAGCCGCGCCAGCTCACCTGGTACAACGACGTCGGCCCGATGCCGCCGCGCGGCGGCACCGACTACCGCGTGCTCGACTGGACGCCGGATGGCAAGCACGTGCTGGTGCGCGCCAACCGCGTGCCGACCGACGAACGCGGCGGCCGGCCCTACCTGGTGCCGGTGGACGGTGGCATGGAAACGCCGCTGGCGGTGCCCGAGACCGGCGGTGGCATGCTCTCCCCCGACGGCACGAAGTTCGTCTACACCCCGATCGATCGCGATTTCCGCAGCTGGAAGCGCTACCGCGGCGGTCGCGCCCAGGACGTGTGGATCTACGACCTGGTCGCCAACACCTCGCTGCGCCTGACCGACCACCGCGCCACCGACCACCAGCCGATGTGGGTGGGCGACACGGTGTATTTCGTCTCCGACCGCGAGTACACGCTCAACCTGTACGCGATCCCGCCGCAGGGTGGCGAGCCGCGCAAGCTCACCCACTTCAGCGACTACGACATCCTCTGGCCGAGCGCCGGCCCGGACGCGATCGTGTTCGAGCACGGCGGCTCGATCTGGCGCTTCGATCCGAAGACCGAGACCGCGAAGGAGGTGCCGATCCGCGTCGTCGGCGACTTCCCCGACACCCAGCCGCGCTACGTCAAGCCGGCCGCCTTCGTCGAGAGCTTCGGCCTGTCGCCGGGCGGCGAGCGCGCGGTGTTCGGCGCCCGCGGCGAGATCTTCACCCTGCCGGCCCGGCACGGCGAGCCGCGCAACCTCAGCCACACGCCCGACGTGCGCGAACACAGCGTGAGCTGGTCGCCGGACGGTCGCTGGATCGCCTACCTGAGCGACGCCAGCGGCGAGTACGAGATCTGGGTGCGCGCCCAGGACGGCAGCGGCGAGCCGCGCCGCGTCACCCACGACGGCGACATCTGGCGTTTTCCGCCGGTGTGGTCGCCCGACGCGACCAAGCTCGCCTACGGCGACAAGAAGCAGCGCCTGCGCATCGTCGACGTCGCCAGCGGCGCCACCACCGACGTCGATCGCGGCACGGTGCAGGACCTGACCCAGTACACCTGGTCGCCGGACAGCCGCCACCTGGCCTACGTGAAGACCGGCGCCAGCCGCAACACCTCGATCTGGACCTATTCGCTGGAGTCGCGGCGTGCGCAGCAGCTCACCGCCGACGACACCGCCGAGACCAGCCCGGTCTTCGACCCGCAGGGCCGCTGGCTCTACTTCCTGTCCAACCGCGACTACAACCTGGCCTTCAGCAGCTACGAGTTCAATTACCTCTACAACAACGCCACCCGCATCTACGCCGCCAGTCTGGCCGCCGACGGCCCGGCGTTGTTCCTGCCCAAGAGCGACGAGGTGCGCCCGGGCGGCGGCAGTGCCGGCAACGGCGAAGCGAAGCAGGACCAGGCGCCGCCGCGCGTGCGCATCGATGCCGAGGGCTTCAACGCCCGCGTGGTGCCGCTGGCCGCGCCCGCCGGCAACTACAACACGCTCACCGCCAATGCCGAGGGCGTGTTCTACCTGGCCACCGGCAACGGCGCACCGACGCTGCGCTTCCTGGCCACCGAGGGCGACAAGCCGGCCGACGTCGCCAGCGGCGTCAGCGGCTACGCGCTCTCGGCCGACGGGCGCAAGCTGCTCGTGCAGCAACCGGGCGGCAAGTTCGCCATCGTCGATGCCAAGCCGGGCGCCGAGCTGGACAAGGGCCAGCTCGCGCTCGACAAGTGGGAGCTGCGCATCGAGCCGCGCCGCGAGTGGCGGCAGATGTTCGTCGACGGCTGGCGCATCCTGCGCGACTGGTTCTACGACGAAAACATGCATGGACAGGACTGGGGCGCCATCCGCGCCAAATACGAGGCGCTGCTGCCGCACGTCGTCACCCGCGCCGACCTCGACTACCTGTTCACCGAGATCGCCGGCGAGACCAATGCCGGCCACGTCTACGTCGGCAGCGGCGACGAGACAACCGTGCCGCGCAAGCCCGGCGGCCTGCTCGGCGCGGAGATCGCCGCGCACGATTCGGGCTACTTCCGCGTCGAGCGGGTCTTCCCGGCCGATGCCGGCGACGTGTCGGCGCGCTCGCCGCTGGCTGCGCCGGGGGTGAACGTGCGCGACGGCGAGTACATCCTCGCCGTGGACGGCATCTCCACCCGCACGGTGAAGAACTTCTATGCCCTGCTGGAGAACAAGGCCGACCGCGTGGTGACCCTGCGGGTCAACACCAGCCCGGCCGAACAGGGCGCACGCGAGGTGCGGGTCAAGACCATCGCCTCCGAGCAGGGCCTGCGCTATGCCGACTGGGTGCAGCAAAAGCGCGCCCTGGTCGATCGCCTGTCCGGTGGCCGTATCGGCTACATCCACACCCCGAACACCGCGGTCGAAGGCAACCGCGAACTGTTCCGCGGCATGGTGGCGCAGGCGCACAAGCAGGCCCTGATCATCGACGACCGTTACAACGGCGGCGGCTTCATCCCCGACCGCATGATCGAACTGCTGCGCCGCGAGCCGCTGAACTACTGGAAGCAGCGCGGCCTGGAGCCGAACGCCACCCCGTTCCTCTCGCACCTGGGGCCCAAGGCGATGCTGATCAACGGCCTGTCCAGCTCGGGTGGCGACGCGCTGCCGTACTACTTCCGCAAGCTCGGGCTGGGGCCGCTGATCGGCACCCGCACCTGGGGCGGCCTGATCGGCATTTCCGGCAACCCGAGCCTGAGCGACAACGGCGCGATCCTCGCCGCGACCTTCCGCTTCATGGACACCGACGGCCACTGGGCGGTGGAGAACGAGGGCGTGGCGCCGGACATCGAGGTGATCGACCGCCCCGAACTGATCGCCGCCGGCCGCGACCCGAGCATCGAGAAGGCGGTGGAGCTGCTGCTGGCCGAGCTGGAGAAGAACCCCCCGCGCCGCCCGCAGGCGCCGCCGGCGCCGAGCGTGTTCCCGCCGCCGACGGAGTGATCCGGCCGCCAGCGGTATCGACGCGGGGGCGCCAGGAGCGCCCCCGTGTCGTTTGCGCAGCCCACGCTCGCCGCGATCGGCTTTACTTGCAAGACCGGCTTCTCGCGATCTGGCCGGCCCTTCGGGCCAGGGGTTCCGTCCGCCTGCCGGCGCCCGGGTTACTTTTGCTTGCCCGACACGACTTCGGACGGTGCCTCGCGAGCACACATCCCTGTGGCGCCCGCCGGCCAGCACATCCGTGTGCCGGCGCAAACGTCGCCGGCCTCCCTGCCGGCGATGCTTCGGACTCACCTCCGCGCGCCTGCCGCCGCTCAGGGGCTCCGCAAGAGCGGGCGGGCTCCTGCCCGCCCAAAGAGCGGTTCGCAGGCAGCCGAAGCAACGCTTCTGCTGTTGCAGTTGCTTCTGCGGGCAGGAAGCCCGCGCGCTTGCTGGGGCCCCATGCGTAGCGGCGAGCGCCGCAGGATCAGGCCCGACAGGGCGGCGTGCACGGATGCACGCCGATTTTCGCCGCGGCAGGATGCCGCGTCGAAAAACCCCGGCGGCGCTCGCGAACCCTTTGGGCAGGAGGCCCAACGGGCGCGGAGCCCTGGGGTGCCCTGAAGAGACCGATCAGGCCGTCGGCGGGCGCACGGAAGCACCGGCCCGTGCACGGCGAATCTGCCGCCGCAATTCTCCGGCCTGCCCAAGCCCTGGCCGATCAGCCATCACCCTCGACCCCGCCCAGCCGGTATCCTTGTCGGCGTTCTCCACGCCCTCACCCCGTGATGCACGCCTACGTCTACAAGAGCCAACGCAAGGCCGATACCTACGTCTACCTGCGCGAGCGGGAGAACTTCGAGCTGGTGCCGGCGCCGCTGCGTGAGCGGTTGGGTGCGCTCGTCTACGTGCTGGAGGTGGCGCTCACGCCGGAGCGGCGGCTGGCCAAGGAGGATCCGGCGGTGGTGCGGGCCAATCTGGCCGAGCGCGGCTTCCACATCCAGTTTCCGCCGGGCGAGCACGCGCGCACCGATGCCTGACCGTCGCGACACCCGCGCCGGCGCCGCATCGATTGCCTCCGCCGTCGGCTTGGCGCTGGCGACCCTGCCCCTGTTCCTGCCGCATCCGGCGGCACTGGCCGGCCTGTGGCTGGCCTGGGTGCCGTTCGGCCTGGCCGCCGGCTGGTGGCTGGGCACGCGTACCGGCACCGAAACCCTGCGCGACGCGGTCGCGTTGTGGCTGCTGTGGACGGCGGGCCTGCTGCTGTTCGCATCGTTGCTGGCCTGGCCGCTGCACCGCCTGCAGGCG
>JBEQAM010000176.1:0-5044 GCA_041640375.1 Rehaibacterium sp.
GATCCGCGCCAGCGGCGACGTGGTGGTCGACGGCACGGTGGAGGCGGCGCAGATCGAGGCCGGAGGCAGCATCGTCGTGCGGGCCGGTGTGATCGGCTGCCTGGACCCGCGCGGCGCCCTGCAGCCGGCCAGGCTGACGGCCAAGGGCGCGATCGGCCTGCAGTTCTGCGAGAACGCGGTCATCCAGGCCGGGGACGATATCGCGATCGGCGAGTTCGCCGTGCACAGCGAGCTGAGCGCGCCCCACTGCATCGTCATCGGCAAGCCGGGCGCACGTCGCAGCCAGCTGATCGGGGGCATGGCGCGGGCCGGCGCGGCGCTGTCGGTGGGCAGGCTGGGCTCGCAGGCCGGCGTGCGCACCTGCCTGCTGGTCGGCTACCACCCGCAGGTGTATTCGGAGCTGGCCGCCGTGCTGGAAGCGCTGGCGCGCAACCGCGCGCAGCAGGACGACCTGCGCAAGGTCATCGCCCTGACCCGCGATGACGGGCGCGCCGCGCGTCGCGCGGCCAGGGACCGGGCCGAGCGCACGCTGGCGGCCGCCGAGCAGGCGCGGCAGGCGCTGGAGACCCGGCACGCCGAGTTGCAGGCGATGCTCGAGCTGGCGGCAAACGCCCATGTCGCGGTGGGCGAGGCGCTGTATCCCAATGTCGAGATCCAGCTGGGCCATGCGGTGTGGAAGTCGGGAGAGTCCCACGGCCCCGGCACGCTGCGGTTGCAGGACGACGCGGTGGTACTGGCGGCTCCCCGGTCGGGCGGCTGAACCATTCGCCCGGGCGGGGTGGCCTCCAGCGACGCGCCCGCGGGGCGGGCGCGCGATCGTCGCGTCGCAGTGTGGATCGGCCTGCCGGTGAAGGACTGAAGATGGCCGGCGTCGGGGGGACGGCCCGGCGCGCCATCGCGCCCGGCTTGATCGCAGTCAGTGAGCATGGCGCCGCGATCGCCGAGCATGGCCGTGCGCTGCCGCGGTGGCGGTCCTGCGAAGGGAGCGATGCGATGGAATTCGAGATCGAACTGACCGGTCCGGCGCCCGACCTCGGGGCGGTGGAAGAGGCGGTCCGTGCACTGGACCCGGCGGCGCTGCTCGCGCCGGGCGCGGACGGGCGCCGCCTGAAGGTGGCGGCGGCACTGTCGGTGACCGAGCTGGCTCGGCTGCTGCGCCAGGCCGGCTGCCCGGTGGCGGCGCACCAGATCGTCCAGTTGCCTTCGGTGTGCTGCGGCGGCTGCAGCGGTTGACGGCAGATGCAGCGTGTGGGTGCCCGCGCCGGTCGAGTGCAAGCCCATGGGTGGCGGCTGGCCGGCGGCGACATCCGAGGGCGGGCCTGTGCGCCTGCTGCAGCTGTCGTGTCGGCCCCCACCCCGATCGTGCAGCGTGCACGACGGGTCGTAGTGCTGGGGTCGCTCGACGGCTTCGGCGCTCAGCCCGGCGCACGCCAGGCGAACACCAGCGTGTCGCTGCCGTCCGCTTCCCGCCGCGTGCTCGTGTGGCGCATGCCGATCTTCTCCAGTACGCGTCGTGAGGCGGTATTCGCCGCCGCCACGGTGGCGATGACGTGGCGCAGGCCGTGGGCCGTTGCGCCGTAGCCGAGCAGGGCGCCGGCGGCCTCGGTGGCCAGTCCGTGGCCCCAGGCGCTGCGGTGCAGGGCGTACTTGAGCTCGGGCAGCGGCTGGTCGCCGGGATGCACCAGCCCGCAGAAGCCGAAGGGGCGGTCCTGCCCGTGGGCGACGACGGCGAACATGCCGTAGCCGCGCCGTGCATAGTTGGCGCGGGTGAGCGCGATCCAGCGCGCGCATTGCCGGTGGTCGAGCGCGCGGCCGTCGCCGACCCAGCGCATCGCCTCGGCATCGCCGTAGACGGCGTACAGGGCGTCGAGGTCGGCGTCGTCGATACGGCGCAGTCCGAGCCGCGGGGTTTCCGGCAGGGGATAGGTCATCGCCGCGTCCGTGAGTCCGGGCCGCGATGTTGCGCGAAGACCGGCGCCGCGGGAAGCGGGCGCCGGTCGCCGGCTCAGGCCGCCCGCCGGCGCGGCCGCGCCGCGTCGGCCAACAGGTGGCCGTACAGGTCCTTGGGGTCGTCCAGTGCCGGGATCAGGCCGATGGTTTCGCCCAGGCCCAGCTCGCGCGCGCAGTCGCGCAGCAGGCGCAGGGCCGAGTAGTCCTCCAGCGCGAAGCCGACCGAATCGAACACGGTGACCTCGTCGTCGCGGCGTCGGCCCGGTGCGTCGCCGGTCAGCACCCGCCACAGCTCGGTGACGGCGAAGTCCGCCGGCATCTGCTGCAGATCGCCCTCGATGCGGGTCTGCGGCTCGAACTCGACGAACACCGACGCGCGCGCCAGCACCTCGCGATGCAGCTCGGTCTTGCCCGGGCAATCGCCACCGACGCCGTTGATGTGCATGCCGGGGGCGAGCATGTCCGGCGTGACGATGGTGGCGTTGGTCTTGTCGGCGGTGACGGTGGTGACGATATCGGCGCCGCGAATCGCCTCGGCGGTGCCGGCGCAGCGCAGCACGCGCAGCGCCGGCGCGGCGGCGGCCAGATGATGCGTGAGTTTGGCCGTGGCGGCCGGGTCGACATCGAACAGGCGCACTTCCTCGATGCCGAGCAGGTGATGGAAGGCCAGCGCCTGGAACTCGCTCTGCGCGCCGTTGCCGATCAGCGCCATCGTGCGCGCGTCCTTGCGCGCCAGAACCCGCGCCGCGAGCACCGAGGTGGCGGCGGTGCGGATGGCGGTGGTCAGGGTCAGCTCGCTGAGCAGGGTCGGCTTGCCGGTGTCCACGTCGGCCAGCACGCCGAAGGCCATCACCGTGGGCAGGCCTTCGCGGGTGTTCTTCGGGTGGCCGTTGACGTACTTGAAGCTGTACTCGCGGGCATCGGACACCGGCATCAGCTCGATCACGCCCACGTCCGAATGCGAGGCCAGCCGCGCGCACTTCTCGAACTCCGGCCAGCGGCGGAAGTCGGCATCGAGGTAATCGACCATGCGTTCGAACACGCGCGGCAGGCCGAGCGCGGCGACGATGCGGGCGATGTCGCGCGTGGTGAGCAGGGTGGTCATGGCGGTCTCCGGCAATGCAGGGTGGGCGTTTGCAACGTCAGCCCATTGTCCCTACCCCGGCGTCAGCGCAAAACAGCAAAAATGCCAGAAAAGTGACACATGAATAGTATTTCGTCAGCATTGAATGGCATTATCGACAAATGGATGCCCTCGACCAGCAACTGATCGCCAGGTTGCGTCACGATGCGCGCGCCTCGATCGCCGACCTCGCCAAGGCGCTCAAGGTGTCACGCGGTACGGTCACCAACCGCCTCGCCAAACTCGAGCGCGAGGGCGTGATCGTCGGCTACACGGTGAGGCTGCGGCCCGATTCGACGCCGGACGAGATCCGTGCCTGGACCAGCATCGCCGTCGAGGGCAACCAGCAGGCGGTGATCCGCGCCCTGCTCGGCGAGCCCGGCGTGGCCACGCTGCACGACACCAACGGCCGCTGGGACCTGCTGGCGGAATTGCGCGTGGGCAGCCTGGCCGAGCTGTCGGCCACACTGGAGCGCATCCGCCGCATCAAGGGCATCAGCGCCACCGAGACCAGCATCCACCTGCAGACGCTGCGCGGTTGAGCCGCGCGGCGCTCACGCCGCCGCGGCGCGCAGCGCGGCCAGGTCGAGCTTCTTCATCGACAGCAGCGCCTGCATGACCTTGCCGGCCTTGCCCGGGTCGCCCTGACCGAGCAGCGCCGGCAGCTCGCGCGGAACGATCTGCCACGACAGCCCGTAGCGGTCCTTCAGCCAGCCGCACTGCTGCGCGTGCGGATCGCCGCCCTCGGACAATCGATCCCAGTAGCGATCGATCTCCGCCTGCGTATCGCAATGGACGACGAACGACACCGCCTCGGTGAA
Source organism: Rehaibacterium sp. (assembly GCA_041640375.1). GTDB lineage: Bacteria > Pseudomonadota > Gammaproteobacteria > Xanthomonadales > Xanthomonadaceae > Rehaibacterium. The sequence goes on from JBEQAM010000176.1 coordinate 3,895, forward strand.
CGCGAAGTGCGGCCCGCCGTTGAGCGCGGTGAAGCGCTGGCCGTCGAGCTCGAAATCCACCGTCATCGCCGAGCCTTCCGGCCGTCCCGCGGCCTGCGCGCCGGCCTTGTCGTACCGGATCACGCCATGGATGCGTGAGTGCTCGAAGATCGAGACGTAGCACTCCGCGGCCTGCTCGGCCTGGTCGTCGAACCACAGGAACGGGGTGATGCGCTGGAAGCGGGCGGTCATGGGGGCTCTCCGGTACGTGAACGGCGCTTGCGACGCCGGCGCGATGGGCGGCGTCCGTCATTGCGACGAAGCGGGGCGGCGGGAATCGACAAGGCAGCGGCCGCGAGGCGGTCGCCGCGGTGGGCTGCTAGGCTTTGCAGCCGGCTTTCGGCGAGGACACGGCGGGGCGCGATGGCGGACATCAAGCGGAGTCGATGGGGCGACTGGTTGGCTGCGCTGGCGCGACGCCTGTACGGGCGGCGCGCGGACGACGCGCCGCCGCACCTGCGCAAGCCCTTCGTCCGCCGCGGCTGGCGTTACACCTCGTTGCAGTTCACCGCCGGCGAGGCGCAGAGCCGGATGCTCACCCGCCGGCCGGACGTGCTGCTGATCGACTACACGCGGACGATGATGGCGGCCCTGCTCTGGCAGCCGCGGCCGCGACGGATCGGCATGGTGGGGCTGGGCGGCGGTTCGCAGGCGAAGTTCTGCTACCGCCACCTGCCGGCGGCGCGGATCGAGGTGGTGGAGATCAATCCGCACGTGGTCGCGCTGCGGCGCGAATTCCGCATTCCCGACGACGATGCCCGTTTCGAGGTGGTGCTGGACGATGGCGCGCGCTTCGTCGCCGCACGGCCGGGACACTACGACCTGCTGCTGGTCGACGGTTACGATGTGACCGGCATCCCCGAGGCGCTGGCGTCGCAGCGTTTCTACGACGATTGCCGCGATGCGCTGGCCGATGGCGGCGTGGCGGCGTTCAACCTGTACGGCGACGACACCGGGCGCCACGTCGAACGCCTGCGCCGCAGCTTCGGCGAGCGGCTGCTGGTCATGAGCGAGCGGGCGATGAGCAACCTGGTGGCGTTCGGCTGGCGCGGCGACCCGCTGCCCGCGCCTCCGTTCGGCCTGCCGACGCTGCTGGGCCGGCTGCCGGTCG
>JBEQAM010000177.1:0-4996 GCA_041640375.1 Rehaibacterium sp.
GCCGCCGTCCGGCTCGTCCTCGGCCGCCAGCTCCTCGCGGGCACGGGCGACCTGGCGGGTGGCGCGGTCGAGCTCGTAGCTCACGCGCAGCAGCAGGCCGATCGCCGCGCAGGTCATCAGCACGCTCGATCCGCCCGAGGAGATCAGCGGCAAGGTCAGGCCCTTGGTCGGCAGCAGGCCGAAGTTCACGCCGATCGAGACGAACGCCTGCAGGCTGATCCACAGCGCCACGCCGAAGGCGCAGAAGCCGGAAAACAGACGGCGCATCTCGACCGCGCGCAGGCCGATCCAGAACGCCCGCCCGGCCAGCGCGGCGAACAGCGCGATCACCGTCATCAGGCCGACGAAGCCGAGCTCCTCGCCGATCACCGAAAGAATGAAATCGGTGTGCGCCTCGGGCAGGTAGAACAGCTTCTGCACGCTGCCGCCCAGCCCCACGCCGAACCACTCGCCACGACCGATGGCGATCAGCGCCTGGGTGAGCTGGAAGCCGTCCTTGAACGGATCCTCCCAAGGGTTCATGAAGGAGGTCAGGCGACGCACGCGGTAGGACTCGCTCATCGCCACCCAGGCCAGCACCGGCAGCGCCGCCATCGCCGGCAGCACCAGCTTGGGGATGCTGGCACCGCCCAGCCAGAGCATGCCGCCGACGATGGCGCAGATCAGCAGCGAGGAGCCGAAGTCCGGCTGCGCCAGCAGCAGGCCGACCAGCAGGCCGGCCACCACCAGCGGCTTGAGCAGGGTGCGCCAGCCGACGTGCACGGTGTTGTGGTAGCGCTTGAGGTAGCTGGCCATCCACACGATCAGCAGCAGCTTGACCGCCTCGACCACCTGGAAGTTGGAGATGCCCAGCCGGATCCAGCGCCGGGCGCCGTTGACGGTGTGCCCCAGCCCCGGCACGTAGACCAGCAGCAGCAGCACGAAGCACAGGATCAGCAGCATCGGGGCGTGCTTTTCGACCAGCTTGAGCTCGGTGCGCGCCAGCGCCAGGCCGAGAGCCAGGCCACCGGCCAGGAACAGCACGTGACGGGTGAAGAAATGGAACGGGCCGACGTTGAGACCCTCGGCGATGGCGATCGAACTCGACGCCACCATCACCAGGCCGATGCAGGCCAGCGCCAGCGCCGTGCCGAACACGACGCGGTCGTAATGGCCGGGGATCGCGTCCAGACGCTGGGCCTGGGTATCCCGCGAGCGTTCCGCATACTGGCCGAGGAAGGCGAGCACGGTCAGCGCACCTTGAGGGTGGCGAGCCCGACCAGCACGAGCATCACCGAGATGATCCAGAAGCGGACGATCACCCGCGGCTCGGGCCAGCCCTTGAGCTCGAAGTGGTGGTGGATCGGCGCCATCCGGAAGATGCGCCGGCCGGTGAGCTTGTACGAGGCGACCTGCGCCATCACCGACAGCGTTTCGATGACGAAGATGCCGCCCATCACGACCAGGATGAGCTCCTGACGGACGATGACCGCCATCACGCCGAGCGCGGCGCCCAGCGCCAGCGCACCGATGTCGCCCATGAACACCATCGCCGGGTAGGTGTTGAACCACAGAAACCCGAGTCCGGCACCGGCGATGGCGGCGCAGACGATCACCAGCTCGCCGGCGCCCGGCACCTGCGGGATCTGCAGGTACTGGGCGAACACCGCGTGACCCGAAGCGTAGGCGAACACGCCGAGCGCGCCGGCCACCAGCACGGTCGGCATGATCGCCAGCCCGTCCAGGCCGTCGGTGAGGTTGACCGCGTTGGAGAAGCCGACGATCCAGAAGTATGCGACCACCACGAAGAAGGCGCCGAGCGGCACCGCCACGTCCTTGAACAGCGGCACGTAGAAGGTGGTCGCCGCCGGGGTGTCGGCGGTCCAGAACAGGAACAGCGCGGCAGCGAAGCCGCACAGCGACTGCAATGCGTATTTCCAGCGCGACTTCAGGCCGTTGGGGTCGCGGCGGACGATCTTGATCCAGTCGTCCAGCCAGCCGATCGCGCCGAACGCCACCAGCACCGCCAGCGTCACCCACACGTAGCGGTTGCCGAGATCGGCCCACAGCAGGGTGGAGAACACCACCGAGAGCAGGATCAGCGCACCGCCCATGGTCGGCGTGCCGGCCTTGGAGAAGTGCGTCTGCGGCCCGTCGCTGCGGATCGGCTGGCCGCCGCTCTTGAGCCCGGCCAGGTAGCGGATCACCCGCGGCCCCAGCCACAGCGACAGGCCCATGGCCGTCAGCGCGCTGAGGATGCCGCGGAAGGTGATGTAGCCGAACAGCGCGAAGATGCGGTCCAGACCTTTCAGCCACTCGGCCAGTTCAAGCAGCATGCCCGCTCCCCTTTTCCTGTGGCGCTCCCTCGCCGCGGTATGCGGCGAGCAGGGACGCGACCACCGTGTCCATCGCGCTCGAACGCGATCCCTTGACCAGGCAGCGCACGCGTCGGCCGGGCGCACTGGCCGCCAGCGCCATGCGCAGCGCCGTGACCAGCGCGTCGCGGTCGTCGAAGTGCATCGCGCCGCTGCCGTAGGCGCGGCTGGCGGCGCGACTGAGCGTGCCGACCGTGAACAGTCGGGCGATGCCGGCACGGCGCGCGCGGCTGCCGATGTCGGCGTGCAGCAGTTCGGCGCCCTCGCCCAGCTCGGCCATGTCGCCGAGCACCAGCCAGCTCTCGTCGCCGGAGGCGGTCAGGGCGTCGATGGCGGCGGCGACCGAACCCGGGTTGGCGTTGTAGCTGTCGTCGATCAGCACCAACTGCTCGGACAAGGCGTGCATCGTCTGCCGCCCCGGCACCGGCCTGGCGTCCTGCAGCCCCGCGCGGATCGCGTCCAGCGAGGCGCCGGCCGCCAGCGCCAGCGCGGCGGCGGCGAGCGCGTTCATCACGCTGTGGCGCCCGGGCAGCGGCAGGACCACCTCGCAGCGCCCCGCCGGAGCGATCAGCTCGAATCGGGAGCGATCGGTGCCGAGTAGCAGGTCGTGCGCCGTCACCTCGGCATCGGCTTCCAGCCCGAAACGCAGCACGCGCCGTGTCGCCGCACGCTCGACGAAATAAGGCGCGAAGGCGTCGTCGGCGTTGATCACCGCCACGCCGTCGGCCGGCAGGGCCTCGTAGATCGCCCCCTTGGTCTCGGCCACGCGCAGCAGCGTGCCCATGCGCTCCAGGTGCGCCGGGGCGATGTTGTTGACCAGCGACACGTGCGGGCGGGCGATGCTGGTCAGATAGGCGATGTCGCCGGGCTTGCCGGCCCCCATCTCGTAGATCGCGTAGTCGGCGTCCTCGGGGGCGTCGAGCACCGCCAACGGCAGACCGATCTCGTTGTTGCGGTTGCCCGGGTTGGCGTAGGCCTTGCCCGCCTGCGCGAGGATGCCGTGCAGCAGCGTCTTGACCGAGGTCTTGCCGTTGCTGCCGGTGATGGCGATCACCTTGGCCCGCCGGCCGACCTGCATGCCGGCGGCCAGCTCGCCAAGCGCCGCCAGCGTGTCGCCGCACAGCAGCTGCGGCAGCGACACGTCGACCCGGCGATCCACCAGCAGGGCCGCGGCGCCGCGGGCCGCGGCCTCGGCGCAGAAGTCGTGGCCGTCGAAGCGCTCGCCGCGCAGGGCGACGTAGAGACTGCCCGGAGCGAGCGTGCGGGTATCGGTGGACACCGCGGCGATCTCGCCGTCGGCGCCGATCAGGCGGGCCTCGCACCAGGCGGCGATCCGCGACAGCTGCACGGGCCTCATGTCACCGCCTCCAGGGCCCGCCGGGCCACGTCGAGATCGTCGAAGGGATGCTTCACGCCGCGCACTTCCTGATAGGGCTCGTGGCCCTTGCCGGCGATCAGCACGATGTCGTCCGGGCCGGCCGCGGCGACCGCGCGGGCGATGGCACGGGCGCGGTCGCGCTCGACCGTCACCGCGTCGCGGCGGGCGAAGCCGGCCAGGATCTCGGCGACGATGGCATCGCCATCCTCGCCACGCGGGTTGTCGTCGGTGACGATCACCCGGTCGGCGTGCGCTTCGGCGATCGCCGCCATCTGCGGCCGCTTGCCGCGATCGCGCTCGCCGCCGCAGCCAAACACGCACACCAGCAGGCCGCGCGCGTGCGCGCGCAGGCTGGCCAGCGCCTGCTCCAGCGCGTCCGGGGTATGTGCGTAATCCACCACCACCAGCGGCTGCACACCGTCGCCGCCGAGGCGATTCATCCGCCCGGCCACCGGCTGAAGGCGCGGCAGCACCTCGGCGATCTGCGCCAGCGACCAGTCCAGCGCCAGCAGCACGCCGGCCACGGCCAGCAGGTTGTCGACATTGAAGCGGCCCAGCAGCGGCGAGTCGATGCGCATGCGCTGGTCGCCCTGCACCAGCTCGAATCCGATGCCGGCCGGCGTGAGCCGCACCTGCTCGGCGCGCAAGTCGGCCTCGGCGCCGCGCGAGCTCAGGCCGATCCGCCGTAGCGTGGCCGGCAGGCCGGCATGCAGACGGCGGCCGAAGTCGTCGTCGAGGTTGACCACCGCCGCACGCAGGCCCGGCCAGTGGAACAGCCGCGCCTTGGCGGCGCCGTAGGAGGCCATGTCGCCGTGGTAGTCGAGGTGGTCGCGGGTGAGGTTGGTGAAGGCGGCGACGGCGAAACGCACGCCGTCCACCCGGCCCTGGTCGAGCGCGTGCGAGGACACCTCCATCGCGACATGGGTCGCCCCGGCGTCGCGCAGCTCGGCGAGCAGGCGATGCACGGCGATCACGTCCGGCGTGGTGCGCTCGCCCGCCGTGATGCGACCGTGCAGGCCGGCGCCGAGGGTGCCGATGCTGCCGGCGACGTGGCCGGCCAAGGTGAAAGCCTGCGCCAGCAGCTGCACGGTGGAGGTCTTGCCGTTGGTGCCGGTGACGCCGACCACCGTCAGCGCCGCCGAGGGTGCGCCGTGGAAGCGGTCGGCGATGCCGCCGAGCGCGGCGCGCAGACCGGGCGCCTCGATGGCATCGGCCGGCACGGCGACATCGGGCGGCACCGGCGGCTCGAACACGACCGCGGCCG
>JBEQAM010000178.1:0-4990 GCA_041640375.1 Rehaibacterium sp.
GCAGTCGTTCGGCCGATTCGATGGCGGCGTACAGCAGGCCGGTCTTGGGCGAGACCGGCAACTGCTTGCGCGCCTGCCTGATGCGATCGGCGAGCGCGATCTCCAGCAAGCGGCGCACGCCGCGCGGGTGTTCGGCATCGGCCTTGGCACGGTCGGCGAACACGCGCAGCGCGGCGGCCTCGCCGGTATCCACCAGCGCCGGAAACGCCGGCACGCCGGCTTCGCCGGGCACGCTGTCCGGGATCGGCTCGGCCGGGAATTCGCGCAGGCCCTCCGCCGCCAGCCGCTCGCCGACGCGGGCGGCGAAGGCGCGCTCGGCACGGTGGCCGAAACGCCGCTTCAACTCGTCCAGATCGCGCGATTCGGCCAGTGGCCTGCCGTCCTGCCCGACCAGCCGCAGGTTCATGCGCAGGTGCGGCTCCAGCGCAGCCGCGTCGAAGTCGCTGGCGGTGATCTCCACGCCGGTCGCCTTCTTGAGGAAGCGCGCCAGCTCGCCACCGATCGCGTCGGCGCTCGGCTCGGGGTAGGCCTCGCGGAAGGCGCGAGCGAAGTCCGGCGCCGGCACGAAGTTGCGCCGCAGCGCCTTGGGCAGGCCGCGGATCAGCGCGGCGGCTTTTTCCTCGATCAGACCCGGCACCAGCCATGACAGGCGCGCGGCGTCGAGCGCGTTGAGCAGGTGCAGCGGCACGTCCAGCGTCACGCCGTCGTCCGGCGAACCCGGCTCGAAGCGGTAATGCAACCGCAACCGCGCCTCGCCCAGCGGCAGGTACTTCGGAAAGCGCTCGGCCTCGCTGCCCTCGCCCGGCAGCAGCTCGGCCAGCGACCATTCCAGCCCCTGTTTTTTCTCGACCGTGAGCCCGCGGTACCACGTCTCCAGCGCCACCACGCTGTTGACCTCCGGCGGCAGGCGATCCAGATACCACTGCGCCTGCCAATCCTCGTCGGCGACCAGTCCGACCCGGCGCAGCTTGGCCTCCTCCTCGCGCGCCTTCGCCAGCGTCTGCAGGTTGCGGGCGAGGAAGGACGCCCGGGTATTCACCTCGCCCGGCACCAGCCCCTGCCTGACGAAGATCTCGCGCGCCTGGACCGGATACAGGCTGCCGTAATGCACCGGCCGCTTCGGCGCCAGCACCAGCCCGAACAGGCTGATCTGCTCGAAGCCGACCACCCGCCCCTGCGCACGCGACCAGTGCGGGTCGAAGTGTTTGCGTGCCAGCAGGTGCGGTAGCTCGGCGATGACCCAGTCCGGTTCGATCGCGGCGTTCATCAGGCCCCACACTCTCCGGGTGTCGAGGATGGTCGCCGACAGCACCCATGGCGGTGGCTTGGCGGCGAGGCTCGATCCGGGAAACAACTGGAACTTGCGCCCGCGCGAGCCGTCGTACAGGCCCTTGTCGGCCCTGTGGCCGATCTGCCCGGGCAGACCGGCGATCAGGCAGCGGTGCAGCGCACCGTACTCGGCCGGCGCATCGTTGAGCGCCCAACCCAACTCGCCGCACAACAGCAGCAACTGCCGGTGCAGCTCGCGCCACTCACGCATCCGCAGGAAGTTCAGGAAACGCCTGCCGCACCAGTCGCGCAGCCTGGACTGGGTGAGCTCCTCATGCGCCGCGCGGTAGGCCTCCCACAGCTTGAGCACGCCGACGAACTCGCTCCTGGGGTCGGCGAATTCGGCATGCGCCTGGTCGGCGGCCTGGCGCGCATCGGCCGGGCGCTCACGCGGGTCCTGGATGCCGAGGAAGGCGGCGATCGTCGTCACCTCGCGCAGCGCGCCGTGCCGCGCGGCGGCGATCAGCATCCGCGCCAGCTTGGGGTCGACCGGCAGTTTCGCCATCTGCCGGCCGACAGGCGTGAGCTGGCGATCCTTGTCCACCGCGCCCAGCTCGGCGAGCTGCTGCCAGCCATCGGCCACGGCGCGCGGATCGGGCGGTTCGAGGAAGGGAAAATCCTCCACCCGCCCAAGCCCCAGCGCGAGCATGCGCAGGATCACGCCGGCGAGGCTGGCACGCAGGATTTCCGGGTCGGTGTAGCGTGGCCGCGAGAGGAAGTCGGCCTCACTGTACAGGCGATAGCAGACGCCCGCCGCCACGCGTCCGCAGCGTCCCTTGCGCTGGTCCGCGCTGGCCTGCGAGATCGGCTCGATGTGTAGCCGGTCGAGCTTGCCACGCGGGCTGTAGCGCTTGATCCGCGCCAGACCCGGATCGACCACGTAACGGATGCGCGGCACCGTCAGCGAGGTCTCGGCGACGTTGGTCGCCAGCACCAGCCGGCGCTTGGGGCCGGGGTTGAACACGCGGTCCTGGTCGCGCGCCGACAGCCGCGCGTACAGCGGCAGCACTTCGGTCTCGCGGTACTTGCGCCGCTCCAGCGCCTGGTGGGCATCGCGGATCTCGCGCTCGCCGGGCAGGAACACCAGCACGTCGCCGCGCGGATCCTCGCGGGTGATCTCGTCGACGGCGGCGACGATGGCTTCGTTGATGGTGCGCTCGCCGCCGTCCCCGCCCTCGCCTTCCGGCGGCCGGTACCGCACCTCCACCGGGTATCCGCGCCCCTCGACGTTCACCACCGGCGCATTGCCGAAGTACCGCGCGAAGCGCTCGGTATCGATGGTTGCCGAGGTGACGATCACCTTCAGGTCGCGGCGCCTGTGCAGCAGTTGCTTGAGGTAGCCGAGCAGGAAGTCGATGTTGAGGCTGCGCTCGTGCGCCTCGTCGACGATGAGGGTGTCGTAGGCCGAGAGGAAACGGTCGGACTGGATCTCCGCCAGCAGGATACCGTCGGTCATGAACTTGACGTGGGTGCGCTCGGAAACCTGCTCGGTGAAGCGCACCTGGTAGCCGACCGCGCCGCCGAACTCCACGCCCAGCTCCGCGGCCACCCGCCGCGCCACCGCGCGGGCGGCGATCCGGCGCGGCTGGGTGCAGCCGATCATGCCGGCGATGCCGCGCCCGGCCGCCAGGCACAGCTTCGGCAGTTGCGTGGTCTTGCCCGAGCCGGTCTCGCCGGCGATCACCACCACCGGGTGCTCGCGGATCAGCCGCACGATGGTGTCGGCCTCGCGCGCGACCGGCAGCGTTTCGTCCAGCGTCGGCGCGGGTACCGAGGCCGCGCGCTGCGCGTAGGCGGCGCGCGAGGCGGCCAGCGCGGACTCGAAAGCCGCTTTCGCCTTCTCGTCAGCAGGCGCCTTTTCCCAGGCCGACAGCAGCCGCCGCAGCCGTCCCTGGTCGCGGGACAGCGCGTGGCGAAGGGCTTCGCGGGGGCGGCCGGGCAGCGTCACTGACGAAGTTTCACGATAGATCGCGACTATCGATGTAAAAGAGTGTCTTTATTTCACATTGACGCGCGGGGGGCGTAGCTTAACCGTATCGGGTCAAACGAAAGGAGCGTCATCCATGAAGATCGACATCGGCATCGGCCAGAAGGACCGCAAGAAGATCGCCGACGGGCTGTCTTGCCTGCTGGCCGACACCTACACGCTGTACCTGAAGACCCACAACTTCCACTGGAACGTCACCGGCCCGATGTTCAACACGCTGCACACCATGTTCGAGACGCAATACACCGAACTGGCCGCGGCCGTGGACGACATCGCCGAGCGCATCCGCGCGCTGGGCTTTCCCGCCCCGGGTACGTACAGCCAGTACGCCAAGCTGTCCTCGATCAAGGAGGAAGAAGGCGTGCCGGAGTGGCGGGAGATGGTCAAACAGCTGGTCGAAGGCCACGAGGCGGTGGTCAAGACCGCACGCAAGGTCTTCCCGGCCGCCGACGCCGCCAGCGACGAACCCACCGCCGACCTGCTCACGCAGCGCATGCAACTGCACGAGAAGACGGCGTGGATGCTGCGCTCGTTGCTGGAGTGAGCGCGGCCCACGGGTGATGGGCACCGACGGCGGAATGCCGCTCTGCTACCCTGCCGCGCATGTCGCCATCGCCCCTGGATCTGCTCCGCCGCGTGTTCGGCTACGACGCCTTCCGCGGCCCGCAACAAGCCATCGTCGAACACGTCACCGCCGGCGGCGACGCACTGGTGCTGATGCCCACCGGCGGCGGCAAGTCTTTGTGCTACCAGATTCCGGCGTTGCTGCGCGAGGGCACCGGCATCGTCGTCTCGCCGCTGATCGCGCTGATGCAGGACCAGGTCGAGGCGCTGGCCCAGCTCGGCGTGCGCGCGGCCTTCCTCAACTCTTCGCTCGACGCCGCCTCGGCGACAGCGGTCGAGCGACGATTGCTCGCCGGCGAGCTCGACCTGCTCTACGTCGCCCCAGAGCGCCTGCTGACCTCGCGTTTCCTCGACCTGCTCGAGCGCAGTGCGGTCGCCCTGTTCGCCATCGACGAAGCGCACTGCGTGTCGCAGTGGGGCCACGACTTCCGGCCCGAATACCGCCAACTCGACCTGCTGCACGCGCGTTGGCCGCAGGTACCGAGAATCGCGCTGACCGCCACCGCCGATCCGCCGACCCAGCGTGAAATCGCCGAGCGGCTGGATCTGGCCCAAGCACGCCACTTCGTCAGCTCCTTCGATCGCCCGAACATCCGCTACCGGGTGGTGCAGAAGGACAACAGCCGCCGCCAGCTGCTGGACTTTCTCGACGGCCACCGCGGCGAGGCCGGCATCGTCTACTGCCTGTCGCGGCGCAAGGTGGAGGAGACCGCCGCCCTCCTCGAAGCGCACGGCCTGGCCGCCCTGCCCTACCACGCCGGCATGGATGCGGCCACGCGTGCGCGGCACCAGCGCCGCTTCCTGCGTGAGGACGGCATCGTGATGGTCGCCACCATCGCCTTCGGCATGGGCATCGACAAGCCCGACGTGCGCTTCGTCGCACACATGGATCTGCCCAAGTCGATGGAAGGCTACTATCAGGAAACCGGCCGCGCCGGCCGCGACGGCGAACCGGCCGAGGCGTGGCTGTGCTACGGCCTGGGCGACGTGGTGATGCTCAAGCAGATGATCGAGTCCTCCGAGGCCGGCGAGGAGCGCAAACGGGTGGAG
>JBEQAM010000179.1:0-4988 GCA_041640375.1 Rehaibacterium sp.
CTACGACGGCAAGTCGCACCCGGTCGACTCCAAGGAAGTCGCCTTCGTCACCGCCGGCAAGAAGGCCTTCCTCGACGCCATCGCCAAGGCGAGGCCGCTGGTGCTGGAGCCGATCGTCAACCTCGACGTGGCGGTGCCCGAGCAACACGTGGGCGACATCACCGGCGGGCTGGCGTCACGGCGCGCCCGCATCAACGGCACCGACTCGCTGCGTGGCGGCGAGCTGGTGATCAAGGCGCAGGTGCCGCTGGCCGAGATCGGCGACTACGCCAACGAACTCAAGGCGATCACCGCCGGCCGCGGCCGCTACACCATCGAGTTCAGTCACTACGAACCGGTGCCACCGAACGTGCAGAAGCAGCTGGTCGAGGCGTACAAGCCCAGGCCGGAGGAGGAGTGATCGGCAAACGGTGCCAGCGGTCACGGCAGCGCTGCCCGGCAAGGTGCACACTGCCGGCATGAGCGCACTCTCCGCCATCGCCCTGTCCGGCATCCAGCTCGCCCGTCGCCAGCTGGATGCCGGCGCGCACAACATCGCCAATGCCTCCACCGAAGGCTTCCGCCGCCAGGTCGTGCTGCCGCAGGCGCAGGCCGGCGGCGGCGTCGCCGGCGTGGTGGTGCGCGCGCCGGCCGCAACACCGGGATTGGCGTTGGAAGATCTGCTCGGCCTGATCCAGGCGCGACGCGGGGTCGAGGCCAACATCAAATCGCTGACGAGCGAGCGCGCGACGCTCGGCGCGCTGCTCGATACCTTCGCCTGAGGGCCAGGCCGCGGCTGCCCGCGAATTGTCCGAATCCGCAACGCACAAGTCCGAAATCCGGATATCCGGGCCAGCCCGGGCAGGCGGATAATGCCCGCCTCTTCCGCGCCATCCGCCCCCCATGAAAACCCGCGATCTGGTCGACCTGCTCCTGCTCGGCGCGCTTTGGGGCGCGTCGTTCCTGTTCATGCGCCTGGCGGCGCCTGAGTTCGGGCCGATCGCGCTGGTCGAGATGCGGGTCGGGATGGGCGCGCTGTTCCTCGGCGGGCTGGTGCTGCTGGGCTCGGCGCCGCGGCAACTGCTCGCCGGGCTGCGCGGCCGCTGGCTGCCGCTGACGGTGCTGGCGTTGACCCACATGGTGGTGCCGTTCGCCCTGTTCGCCTATGCCGCGCTCACGATCAACGCCGGCTACGCCGCCATCATCAATGCCACCGCGCCGCTGTGGGCCGGCCTGATCGCCGTGCTGTGGCTGCGCGACCGGCTCGGCTGGGGGCAGGCGCTGGGCCTGCTGGTCGGCTTCGGCGGCGTGGTGGTGCTGGTGTCGGGCAAGCTCTCCGGCGCCGAGGCGCGCGGCGCCGCCGGCCTGGCCTTCGCCGCCTGCACCGGCGCGGCGATCCTCTACGGCTTCGCGGTCAACTACGCCAAGCGCACGGTGGCCGGCGTGCCGCCGCTGCTGATCGCCTTCGCCGCGCTGTCGATCTCCACCCTCATCCTGTTGCCGCCGACGGTCATGACCTGGCCGGCGCGGACGCCCGGCACGGTCGCCTGGCTGAGCGCGATCGCGCTGGGCGTGGCCTCCACCGGCCTGGCCAACCTCCTGTACTACCGGCTGCTCGAGCGCATCGGCCCGGCACGGGCGATCACCGTGACCTACCTGATCCCGGTCTTCGGCGTGAGCTGGGGCGCGCTGTTCCTCGGCGAGGCGATCACCGCGACGATGCTGCTCGGCGGCGCGATCGTGCTGCTCGGCGTGGCGCTGGCGAACGGGCTGATCACCCTGGCGCGGCTGCGTCGACGCGCGCCGGCGACCTGAGCGAGCCGGCCTAGAATGGCGGCATGGATGCCCTCTCGCCCGCCGTCGCCGCTGCGCTGGCCGATGCGATCCTGGTCCTGCACGCGGCCATCGCCGCCTGCGTCGTGCTCGGCCTGCCGCTGGTCCTGCTCGGCGGCTGGCGCGGCTGGCGCTGGGTGCGCAACCTGCCGCTGCGGCTGACCCACCTGCTGCTGATGCTGTACATCGCCGGGCAGGCCTGGCTCGGCCGGCTGTGCCCGCTGACGATCTGGGAGCAGGACCTGCGCCGCCGTGCCGGGCAGGCCGCCTACGAGGCGTCCTTCATCGAGCACTGGCTGTCGCGGCTGCTGTTCTTCGAGGCGCCCTGGTGGGTGTTCGTGGCCACTTACACCGCCTTCGCCGTGGCGGTGGCGCTCACCTGGTGGATGGTGCCGCCGCGGTGGCGTTGAGCGCTGCGCTCAGCCGCCACGCCGCCGAGCTCGCGCCTCAAAGCTGCATCCTCAGCCCACCGCAGGGCGAAGACGACCTACGGCGATGCGGCAATGCCCGGACCGGCCGCCAGCACCGGCGGCCGTCGGCACGGCGGGCGGGTGCGCAGGCGCGCAAGCAGGGCCATGGCCAGCACGGCGCCGGCCATGGCCGACGTCATCGGGTAGGCACTCATCGAGTCAGCCGCGGTGGCCGCAGCACGCAGGCGGCGCATCCGTCATGTCGGCGCGGCCGTCGACGGTGTAGCCCGCCGCCTCGATGGCGGCAATGGCCCGGGCGGCATCGAATCCGCCGGTAGCTTCGACCGTGCCGGCGGCCAGATCCACCGTCACCACCGCATCCGGGTCGAGTGCGGTCAAGGCAGCGCCGATGGCCTTGACGCAGTGGTTGCAGGTCATGCCCTGGACTTGGAATTTCATGAACGTCTCCTGTGCGACTGGCACGGCGCGCGGCCGTTGGTCGCCCAGGTTCGCGTTTGCCATGGCTGGAAGGTCAAGCGGGGTTACCGCTCGAGCCTTCCGTCCTCGCAAGTCCGACCCTGCCCCGCCGACAACACCGCCGCCACCGCCATGCATCGTCTGCCACTCCTGCCGGCCCTCGGCCCGCTCGCCCGCCTGGGCCTGGCCCTGGTCGTGGCCTGCTACCTGGTCGCCTGCAGCCGCCGCACCACCGCAGCCTGATCCGGCGCTTCACCTTCCCATCATGGGAAGGCCCATGCTGGCCACCTCGCCACCGCGGGCCGCCCCATGGACACCGTGCTTCCGCCCTCCGATCCGTCCGCCGCGCCGCAACGTTTCGGCATCCAGGGCATGACCTGCGCCTCCTGCGTCACGCGGGTGGAAAAAGCCCTCAAGGCCATCCCCGGCGTCGCCGACGCCAGCGTCAACCTCGCCACCGAAAGCGCCGAGGTGCGCACCGAAGCCGGCGCGCCGCCGCTGGACTTCGCCGCCCTGTCGGACGCCGTCGCCAAGGCCGGTTATGCGCTTGCCGGCGATGTCAGCGAATTGGCCATCGAAGGCATGACCTGCGCGAGCTGCGTGGCGCGGGTCGAGAAGGCGCTGCGCGCCGTGCCCGGCGTGATCGCGGCCAGCGTCAACCTCGCCACCGAGCGCGCCCGGGTCGAGCACGTCGCCGGGCTGGACCGCGCGGCGCTGATCACCGCGGTCGCCAAGGCCGGCTATACCGCCCGCGCACTCACGGACGCGCTGCGGCCAGTACCGGCCGCCACCCCGGCCGGCCGGCGCGAACGCCGTCACCTGATCCTCGCCGTCCTGCTGTCGGCGCCGCTGCTGCTGCCGATGCTGGCGCTGCCGTTCGGTGAGCACTGGATGCTGCCGGGCGGGTTGCAGTGGCTGCTGGCGACACCGGTGCAGTTCTGGCTGGGCGCGCGTTTCTACCGCGCCGGCTGGAAAGCGCTGCGCGCGCGCAGCGGCAACATGGACCTGCTGGTCGCGCTGGGCACCTCGGCCGGCTACGGGCTGAGCGTGTGGCACCTGTTGTTCGCCGACGCGCACCACGGCGCGCCGCACCTGTACTTCGAGGCCTCGGCGGTGATCATCACCCTGGTGCTGCTCGGCAAGTGGCTGGAGGCCCGGGCCAAGCGCCAGACCACCGAGGCGATCCGCGCGCTGCAGGCGCTGCGGCCGTCCACCGCGCGCGTGTTGCGCGGCGGCGGCGAAGTCGAGCTGCCGGTCGAATCGGTGCACGTGGGCGACCGCGTCGCCGTGCGCCCCGGCGAGCGCATCCCGGTCGACGGCGAGATCGTCGAGGGCCGCACGCATCTCGACGAGTCGCTGATCACGGGTGAAAGTCTGCCGGTGCCGCGCGGCCCGGGCGAGCGCGTCACCGGCGGCGCGGTCAACGGCGAGGGCCGGATCGTACTGCGCACGCTGGCGGTCGGTGCCGAGACCGCGCTGGCGCGGATCATCCGCCTGGTCGAGGACGCGCAGGCGAAGAAGGCGCCGATCCAGCGCGTGGTGGACCGGGTGAGCGCGGTCTTCGTGCCGATCGTGGTCGCCATCGCCGCCCTGACCCTGCTCGGCTGGGGCCTGTCCGCGGGCGACTGGAACGCCGCCATCCTCAACGCCGTCGCCGTACTGGTGATCGCCTGTCCGTGCGCGCTCGGCCTGGCCACGCCCACCGCGATCATGGCCGGCACCGGCGTGGCCGCCCGCGCCGGCATCTTGATCAAGGACGCCGAGGCGCTGGAAACCGCGCACGCCGTGCGCATCGTCGTCTTCGACAAGACCGGGACACTCACCGAAGGCAAGCCGACACTGCACGAACTGGTCGCCACAGATGGCGATGCCGACGCGCTGCTGGCACTGGCCGCCGCGCTGCAGCAGGGCAGCGAGCACGCGCTGGCGCGCGCGGTCACCGACGCGGCCAAGGCACGTGCGCTGCACATCGCCCGCGCCGACGAGATCCGGGCGCTCGCCGGCCGCGGCCTCACCGGTCGCATCGACGGCCGCCCGCTGCTGCTCGGCAGCCGCCGGCTGATGCAGGAATCCGGCATCGCGCTCGACGCGCTCGCCGCGCACGCCGACGCGCTCGCCGCCAGCGGCCACACCGTCTCGTGG
Organism: Rehaibacterium sp.; assembly: GCA_041640375.1. Classification (GTDB taxonomy): domain Bacteria; phylum Pseudomonadota; class Gammaproteobacteria; order Xanthomonadales; family Xanthomonadaceae; genus Rehaibacterium. The sequence goes on from JBEQAM010000179.1 coordinate 4,842, forward strand.
CTGGCCGAAGCCGGCACCACACCGCGCCTGCTCGGCCTGCTGGCCTTCGCCGACCGCCCGCACGCCGGCGCCCGTGCCGCGATCGCGCGCCTGCATCGGCTCGGCGTGCGCACGGTGATGCTGACCGGCGACAACCGTGGCGCGGCG
>JBEQAM010000180.1:0-4967 GCA_041640375.1 Rehaibacterium sp.
GCGTGGCGGATCTGGTCCTGCGCCAGCGGCAGCGCCTCGCCCGCGGCCACGCGCAACTGCCACTCGACCAGATCCAGCCCGGTACACAGCTCGGTCACCGGGTGCTCGACCTGCAGGCGGGTGTTGATCTCCATGAAGTAGAAATCGCCGTCCGCACCGACGATGAATTCCACCGTGCCGGCGTTGACGTAGTCGATGGCGCGGCCGGCGGCCACCGCCGCCGCGCCCATGCGCGCGCGCAGCTCGGGCGTCAGGAACGGCGAGGGCGATTCTTCGATGATCTTCTGGTAGCGGCGCTGCGCCGAGCACTCGCGCTCGCCGAGGTGGACGATGTGGCCATGGCCGTCGCCGAAGATCTGGAACTCGATGTGGCGCGGCTGCTGGATGTAGCGCTCCAGCAGCACCCGGTCGCGGCCGAAGGCGCCCGCCGCCTCGCGCTGGCAGCTTTCCAGCGCCGCGGCGAACTCGCCGGCCGCGCGCACGATGCGCATGCCCTTGCCGCCGCCACCGTGCGCGGCCTTGATCATCAGTGGGTAGCCGATGCGGTCGGCCTCGCGCCGCAGCAGCGCCGGGTCCTGGTCCTCGCCGGTGTAGCCGGGTACCACCGGCACGCCGTGCGCGGCCATCAGCTCCTTGGCGCCGGCCTTGGAGCCCATCTTGCGCATCGAGGCGGCCCTGGGGCCGATGAAGACGATGCCGGCCTGCTCCACCGCCTCGGCGAAATCGGCGTTCTCCGACAGGAAGCCGTAGCCGGGATGGATCGCCTGCGCGCCGGTCCTTTTCGCGATGTCGAGGATGCGCTCGCCGCGCAGGTAGGACTCGCCCGGCGGCGGCGGGCCGATGTGGTGGGCCTCGTCGGCCAGCCGCACGTGCTGCGCGTTGGCGTCGGCATCGGAGAACACCGCCACCGTGCGGATGCCCAGCCGGCGGCAGGTGCGGATGACGCGGCAGGCGATCTCACCGCGGTTGGCGATCAGGATCTTGTCGAACATGGGATCATTGAGCCACGGATTTGCGCGGATTTGCGCGGATGGAACGCTCGGTGAGGATGCGACGCCGAAACTCGGCCTGGGGATCGAAGTTGAGCAGCAGGCCGACAGGCAATCCAGTGGCCTTCAGGTGATTGATCGACTGGGCTGCGTGCCGGGACGAAGGGCGCTGAAGGCCTCGATCTCGACGATCACACGCCCCCCTACCGGCAGATCGGCGCGAAACTCGCCCACGCGTCCGTTGCAGAACCAGACGCCGATCGGGGGCTGGGGTTGCATCACAGGTCCGGCTCCGTTCAGGCAAAGCGTCTAGGCTGCTTGGTAGACGCTTTCGAGAAAGCCGCTTCCCGGTTCGTCGTACGTTGCGTAGCAGTCGCCGATGATCTTCTCGGTCAGGTCGGCGTGGGGCGAGTATCGCTTTGTCCGTGCTCATCCGCGTCAATCCGTGCCTGAAACCCACATCGGCGCGCGCTTGTCGAGGAAGGCGGTCAGCCCCTCTTGGCCCTCGGGCGAAACGCGCAGGCGGGCGATCAGGGCGGCGTTGTCGGCGTCCAGGCGCTCGGCCTGTTCGCGGGTCATGCCGCCGACGCGCAGCGCCAGCCGCTTGGCTTCGTGCTGGGCGGCCGGGCCGCCCTTGCCGAGCCAGTGCAGTTGGCGCGCGACGGCATCGTCGAGCGCATCGCCGGGCACGCACTGGTGCAACAGGCCGATGCGCGTCGCTTCGGCGGCATCGAAGACTTCGGCGGTGAGGAACAAGCGCCGCGCCTGCCGCGGGCCGATGGCGTTGACGACATAGGGCGAGATCACCGCCGGCACCAGGCCGAGCTTGACCTCCGACAGCGAGAACTTGGCGCCTTCCACGCCGATGGCGATGTCGCAGCAGGCCACCAGCCCGACGCCGCCGCCGTAGGCCGAGCCGTTGACGCGGGCCACGGTCGGCTTGGAGAGGAAGTTGAGCGTGCGCATCAGCGTTGCCAGCCGCAGCGAGTCGGCCAGGTTGTCGGCCTCGCTGGCGGCGGCCATGCCGCGCATCCAGTTCAGATCGGCCCCGGCCGAGAAGGTCGCGCCCTCGCCGGTCAGCACCACCGCGCGCACGCCGTCGTCGGCATCCAGTGCCTGCAGCGCGGCGGTCAGCTCGGCGATCAGCGCGTCGTCGAAGGCGTTGTGCACCTGCGGGCGGGCGAGGGAGACGGTGGCGACGTGGGCGTGACGGTCGATGCGGATGCTGGTCATGCGGGAGCCTGTATTCTTGCCGTCGTGGACGCGGTTACATGCGGAACACGCCGAAGCGCTCCTTGACGATCGGTGCGTTGAGGCTGGCCGAGATCGCCAGGCCGAGCACGCGCCGGGTGTCGGCCGGGTCGATGATGCCGTCGTCCCAGAGCCGGGCGGTGGCGTAGTACGGGTGCCCCTGGCGCTCGTATTGCTCGCGGATCGGCGCCTTGAAGGCCTCCTCCTCCTCGGCGCTCCAGTGGCCGCCGGCGGCCTCGATGCCGTCGCGCTTGACCGTGGCCAGCACGCTGGCGGCCTGCTCACCGCCCATCACCGAGATGCGCGCATTCGGCCACATCCACAAGAAGCGCGCGCCGTAGGCACGGCCGCACATGGCGTAGTTGCCGGCGCCGAAAGACCCGCCGATGACCACGGTGAACTTGGGCACGTGCGAGCAGGCCACGGCGGTGACCATCTTGGCGCCATCCTTGGCGATGCCGGCGTTCTCGTATTTCTTGCCGACCATGAAGCCGGTGATGTTCTGCAGGAACACCAGCGGGATGTCGCGCTGGTTGCACAGCTCGATGAAGTGCGCGCCCTTGAGTGCGCTCTCGGAGAACAGGATGCCGTTGTTGGCGACGATGCCCACCGGGTAGCCGTGGATGTGGGCGAAGCCGCAGACGAGCGTCTTGCCGTAGCGCGCCTTGAACTCCTGGAACTCGCTGCCGTCGACGATGCGGGCGATGACTTCGCGGATGTCGAACGGGCGGCGGGTGTCCCTGGGCACGATGCCGTACAGCTCGTCGGCCGGGTAGAGCGGCTCGCGCGCCGGCTGTACCGCAACCGGCAACTGTTTCTTGCGGTTGAGGTGGCGCAGCACGTCGCGGGCGATCTCCAGCGCGTGGCGGTCGTTCTCGGCAAAGTGGTCGGCCACGCCGGAGACGGCGGTGTGCACCTCGGCGCCGCCCAGCGATTCGGCATCGACCACCTCGCCGGTGGCGGCCTTCACCAGCGGCGGGCCGCCGAGGAAGATCGTGCCCTGCTCCCTGACGATGATCGACTCGTCGCACATCGCCGGCACGTAGGCGCCGCCGGCGGTGCACGAACCCATCACCACCGCGACCTGCGGGATGTTCTCGGCCGAGAGCCGCGCCTGGTTGTAGAAGATCCGGCCGAAGTGCTCCTTGTCCGGGAACACCTCATCCTGCAGCGGCAGGAAAGCGCCGCCGGAGTCGACCAGGTACACGCAGGGCAGCCGGTTCTCGCGGGCCACTTCCTGCGCGCGCAGGTGCTTTTTCACCGTCATCGGGAAGTAGGTGCCGCCCTTGACGGTGGCGTCGTTGGCGACCACCACCACTTCCTGCCCGTGCACGCGGCCGATGCCGGTGATGATGCCGGCGGCCGGCGCGGCGCCGTCGTACATGCCCTCGGCAGCCAGCGGCGAGAGTTCGAGAAAGGGCGAGCCGGGGTCGAGCAGGGCGGTGACGCGGTCGCGCGGCAGCAGTTTGCCGCGGGCGGTGTGCTTCTCGCGGGCCTTGTCGCCGCCGCCGAGGGCGGCGCGGGCCAGGCGGACATCCAGATCCTCGACCAGCGCGCGCAGGTGGGCGGCGTTGTCGAGAAAGTCGGGCGATCGCGGGTCGGCGTGGCTCTTGATCACCGGCATGGCAGGACTCGCTGGAAGACAAGGCCCGCATTGTCGCCGGAAAGCCCGCCCGGCGTCTCCCCGCCGAGCCGGAAGAATGAGCCTGTCGGCGACGAGGCTGGATGGTCGCCCCGCTGTGCGCGGTGTGCGGCTGGCGTCGGCCGCCGAGTCCAAGCGCCGGCACTGGACGCTCCCGCGACCGTCCGGTGCCGGCTCGGCGAGCGAGTCGGGGCAAGTGTTCGCCGCCTGGCCGAGCTTCGAGCGCGATCAGAAAAACGCAAGGCCCGCCGGGTAGGCGGGCCTTGCGTCGAAGCGGCGGTGCGTGCTTACCGCTCGCCGTCGCCGTCCTTCTCCTCGTCGGACGCCTCGGCGCTCTCGCCGTTGTCTTCGGCGGCTTGGCCGGTCGTCTCGTCGGTGGCCTCCTCGCTGGCCTCGGGTGCCGTTTCGCCAGCCGCCTCTTCGGTGGCCGCTTCGGCCGCCGGCGCCGCCTGCTCCGCGGGAGCGGCGGGCTCGGCCGCGGGCTGCTGGGCTTCCTGCGACTGGTTCGAGCACGCTGCCAGGGCTAGGCCAAAGGCCAGGGCGAGCAGGGTCTTGTAGCTGGACATGAGCACTTCCTCGTCTTCTTGTGATGGGTGGGACGCGCGGCGCGCGCCGCTAACATCATGGGAAGGGCTTGTCGCGTGTCAAGCGGCACGGCAGGCTGCCGACCGTGCCGCGGAACACGCGCGCGGATCAGACCAGCTCGATCGCGATCGCCGTCGCCTCGCCACCGCCGATGCACAGCGCGGCAACACCGCGCCTGCCGCCGCGCCTGCGCAGGGCGTTGATCAGCGTGACCACCAGACGCGCGCCGGAGGCGCCGATCGGATGGCCCAGCGCGCAGGCGCCACCGTTGACGTTGAGCCTGTCGTGCGGGATGCCGAGGTCCTTCATCGGCGCCATCGCCACACAGGCGAAGGCCTCGTTGACCTCGAACAGGTCGACATCGCCGACGCTCCAGCCGACCTTCTTCATCACGTTGTCGATCGCACTGACCGGGGCGGTAGTGAACCAGGCCGGCTCCTGCGAGTGGGTGGCGTGGGCCAGGATGCGCGCCAGCGGGGTCAGCCCCTTGGCCTTGGCAA
>JBEQAM010000181.1:0-339 GCA_041640375.1 Rehaibacterium sp.
GCGCAGCGTGCGCGAGGACGCCTACCGTCACACGCTGCGGGCGTTGCTGCACACCCTGCTGGCGGCGACTCCGCTCGCCCTGCTGCTGGCCGGCGCCGGCTGGCTGCTCAGCGTCGCCGGCGAAGCCGGGCGTTTCAGCCATTCGCTGGGCCGCGCGCTGATGCTGACCGCCCCGACCGCCTACCTGTACTCACTGCTCGGCCTGATGCTGTGCGAGCGCGCCCTGCTGCCCACGCACCTGCGCTGGTCGGCCGGTGCCCTCGCCGCCCTGGCCTGGCTGCGGCCCTGGCTGCTGTGGGCGCTGCTGCCGCTGCACCTGTTGGCGAATCTGGCCTTCCT
>JBEQAM010000181.1:349-4954 GCA_041640375.1 Rehaibacterium sp.
GCGCAACGTCGATCCGGCGCTGGAAACCGCCGGGCGCACGATGCTCGCCGGCCTCGGCCTGATCTACGCCTGGCTGGCCTGGCGGCTGCTCGCCCCCGACGGCCTGTGGCCGGGGCGGCGCGGCGCAGACAGCACGCTGCGGCGCGCCCTGCGCGGACTGCTGCCGGCCGGCCTGGTGGCGCTGGCACTGCTGGCCCTGGCCGGCTACCTGCTGACCGCGGGCGTGCTGCTGCGCAATTTCTGGCTCAGCTTCCTGCTCGTGCTCGCGGTGGCGCTGCTGCACGGACTGGTGTCGCGCTGGCTGCTGCTGGGCGAACGCCGCCTGGCGCTGCGCCGCTATGAAGCCCGACGGGAAGCGGAAAGCGAGGCCGGCGAGGAGCGCTCCGCCGATACCGGCGAAGCGCTGCCGGAGGTGGAGCCGGAGGAGATCAATCTGCACAGCGTGAACACCCAGACCCGCCGCCTGCAGCGCGCCTTCACCCTCAGCCTGCTGGCGGCCGGCCTGGTCTGGGCGTGGATCGATATCCTGCCCGCCATCGGCCGGCTCGACGAACTGGCGCTCTGGCACATCGCCGACGTCGATGCCGAGGGCCGCCCGGTGCGCCTGGCCGTGAGCCTGCAGGACCTGCTGTTCGGCGTGCTGGTGCTGGCGCTGACCTTCGTCGCGGCGCGCAACCTGCCCGGCCTGGTCGAGATCGGCCTGCTGTCGAAGATCCACATCGACGCGCCGACCCGCTACGCGATCACCAGCGTCAGCCGCTACCTGATCGTCATCGTCGGCCTGCTCACCGGCCTGTCCCTGTTCGGCGTGCGCTGGAGCCAGCTGCAGTGGATGGCCGCGGCGCTGACGGTGGGCCTGGGCTTCGGCCTGCAGGAGATCTTCGCCAACTTCGTCTCCGGCCTGATCCTGCTGTTCGAGCGGCCGTTCCGGGTCGGCGACATCATCACCATCGGCGACCTGACCGGCACCGTCACCCGCATCCGCACCCGCGCCACCACGCTGGTGGACTTCGACAACAAGGAAATCGTCGTCCCCAACAAGACCTTCATCACCGGCCAACTGGTCAACTGGACGCTCAGCGACACCCGCACCCGCATCATCGTCAAGGTCGGGGTGGCCTACGGCAGCGATCCGGCGCTGGTGCACCGGCTGCTGATGCAGGCCGCCGAAGAGCACCCGAGCGTGCTGGCCGAGCCGGCGCCGCGCAGCTGGTTCATGGCCTTCGGCGCCAGCGCGCTGGAGTTCGAGCTGCGCGTGTTCGTGAACGAGATCGTCGACCGCCTGCGCACCCTCAACGACCTCAACGGCCGGATCGCCGAGCTGTTCGCCGAGCACGGCATCGAGATCGCCTTCCCGCAGCTGGACATCCACGTCCGCGACCTGCCGCCGCGGGCGGACGACTCGACCTGATGCGCGTGCCGTCGCTGTGTCGCCGTTGCCCCGCCCTCAGTCCACTCCCAAGGCCCGTCGCACCTGCGCCTGGAAGCGCGGCTGGTCGTAGCGCAGCAGGATGCGGGCATTGGGCGGATGGCCGTGGCGGCGATCCCAGTCGACCACGGTGGCGCCACGGCTCAGGCGGCCCTCCAGCTCCACGTGCACGCGGCGTTCCTGGCATTCGAGCGCGCCGGCCGGGTCCAGCGCCTGCGCCATCGCCAGCGCGTCCGGGCACAGCCAGACGCTGCCGCGCCGGCTCTTCGACCAGTCACGATTCTGGCGGGACACCGCGGCGTAGAAACGCCCACGCTCATCGCCCGCGGCGAGCCATCCGGCGACCTCGCCGTGGGCCAGACCGTGGCGCATCACCGCCTCCCAGTCGACCAGATCGAAGTGCGGGAAGCTCTCGAACACGATGTGCGCCGCCTCGGGATCGAAGCCGATGTTGAACTCGGCCGGAATGCTGGTGTTGCCGCGGCCGGTGACCGCGCCGCCCATCACCACCAGCCGGGCGATGCGCGAGGGCAGCGTCGGATCGAGCCGGAGCGCCAACGCGACATTGGTCAGCGGCCCGAGCGTGACCAGCAGCAGCCGGCCGGCGTGCTCGTGGCTCAGGCGGATGATCGCCAGCGCCGCATGTTCGGCTTCGGCGCGGCGCGCGGCCGGCAGGTAGCCGGTGTCGCCGAAACCGTCGCGGCCATGCACGTAGGCGGCATCGGCGGCGGCATGCACCAGCGGCACCGGGCAGCCGGCGAACACCGGCGCGTCGACACCGGCCACTTCGCACAGCTTGAGCGCGTTGGCGACGGTGTGCGTCAAGCCGACGTTGCCGGCGGCTATCGTCAGCCCGACCACCTCGTGCACCGGGTCGGCGAAGGCCATCAGCAACGCCAGCGCGTCGTCCACGCCGGGGTCGGTGTCGATCAGCAGGGGGGTTTTCATTCGGGAATCGGGAATCGGGAATCGGGAATCGGGAATCGGGCAGAGCGTACTCCAGTCGCTGCGCCGTCAGGCGCCCGCGTACTCCGCGGCGCTGCCGACCCAGCGCTTCACCAGCGCCTCGGCCAAGGCCGGTGCCTCGGCGAGCAGCCGGTCGGCAGTGTCGCGCACCAGCGGCAGCAGGCCGGCGTCGCGCGACAGGTCGGCGACGCGGAACTGCGCCAGGCCGGTCTGGCGGGTGCCGAGCAGCTCGCCGGGGCCGCGAAGTTCGAGATCCTTCTCGGCGATGACGAAGCCGTCGGTGGTCCGGCGCATGGTCTCGATCCGCGCCCGCGCCATCGCCGACAGCGGCGGCTGGTAGAGCAGCACGCAGGTAGAGACGGCGGCGCCGCGGCCGACCCGGCCACGCAACTGGTGCAGCTGTGCCAGCCCCAGCCGCTCGGCGTTCTCGATCAGCATCAGCGAGGCGTTGGGCACGTCCACGCCGACCTCGATCACGGTGGTGGCGACCAGCAGATCGATCGCGCCGTCCTTGAAGGCGCGCATGGTGTCCTGCTTCTCCCTCGCCTTCATCCGGCCATGCACGAGGCCGACGCGCAGGCCTGGCAACTGCTGCGACAACAACTCGTACGTGGTTTGCGCGGCTTGCGCCTCGACTTCCTCACTGTCCTCGATCAAGGTGCAGACCCAGTAGGCCTGCCGCCCTTCGGCACAAGCGACGCGGATGCGCTCGATCACCTCCGGCCGGCGCTCGGCGCTGACCGCCACGGTCTGTACCGGCGTGCGGCCAGGCGGCAGTTCGTCGATCACCGACACGTCGAGGTCGGCGTAGGCGGTCATCGCCAGCGTGCGCGGGATCGGCGTCGCCGTCATCACCAGCTGATGCGGCACATGCGCACCGCTGCGGCCCTTGTCGCGCAGAGCCAGGCGCTGGTGCACGCCAAAACGGTGCTGCTCGTCGACGATGCACAGCGCCAGGTCGTCGAAGGCCACCGCCTCCTGCATCAAGGCGTGGGTGCCGACCACCACCTGCGCGGCGCCCGAGGCGATGTCGGCCAACACCGCCTGCCGCGTCTTGCCGCCCACCTTGCCGGCCAGCCAGGCCACGCGCACGCCGAGCGGCTCCAGCCAGGCGCGGAAGTTGTTGAGGTGCTGCTCGGCCAGTAGCTCGGTCGGCGCCATCAGCGCCGCCTGCCGGCCGGACTCGACCGCCAGCAGTGCCGCCAGCGCGGCGACCACGGTCTTGCCGCTGCCGACATCGCCCTGCACCAGTCGCAGCATCGGCTCGCTGCGCGCCATGTCGGCGCGCACCTCGGCGAACACGCGCTGCTGCGCACGGGTCAGCGCGAACGGCAGCGCTTCACGCAGCCGCTTGGCCAGCGCGCCCTTGGCGCGGATCGGCTCGGCGCCGTGGCGCTGTAGCGCGACGCGCTGGCGGCGCAGGCTCAGGTGATGGGCGAGCAGCTCCTCCAGCGCCAGCCGCCGCTGCGCCGGGTGCAGGCCGAGCGCGAGCTGCGAGAGATCGATGTCCGGCGGCGGCCGATGCACCGCCAGCAGCGCCTCGCGCAACGTTGGCAGCGACAACTCGTCACGCAGCGCGTCGGGCAGCAACTCCAGCTCGGGCATCGGCGGCAAGCGCTTGAGGGCCTCGTCGATCAGCCGCCGGATCGTCGCGGGTCCGACGCCCTCGACGGCCGGGTAGACCGGATCGAGTCGATCGCGCAGTTCGTCATCGTCCTCGTCGGACAGCAGGCGATAGCTGGGATGCACCATCTCCAGCCCGTGGCTGCCGGGTCGCGCTTGGCCGTAAGCGCGGATGCGTCGGCCGGGCGCGAACTGCGCCGCCTGCGCGGCACGGAAATGGAAGAAGCGCAGCACCAGCGTCGCCCGCGAGTCGTCGCCGATCGCCACCCGCAGGGTCGGCCGGTAGCGGAAGCCGCGCTCGACGGCTTCCACCCGCCCTTCGACCTGTGCGGTTTCGCCGGGCCTGAGTGCGCGGATCGGCGTGAGCCGGGTGCGATCCTCGTAGCGCAGCGGCAGGTGCAGCCACAGGTCCTGCAGCGTGCGCAGGCCGCGCGCGGCCAGCTTGTCGGCGATGCGTGGACCGACGCCGGCCAGCGCCGCCACCGGCGCATCGCCCGCGGCGAGCGTGGTCTCGGGCCGGCCGCGGCTCGCGCGGGTCACGCCGCAGTACGCCGATCAGTCGAGGATGGCGATGGCATCGACCTCGA
>JBEQAM010000182.1:0-4942 GCA_041640375.1 Rehaibacterium sp.
CGATTTCCCATTTCCGACTCGCGATCTCCGACCATCTAGAACTCGCCTCTGTACCAATTCCGCAGCTTCGACCAGAACGTGCCCACCCTCCCGCTCGGCAAGGCCGGGCGGCGCGGGTGTTCACTCTGCGATCCCCACAGCAGCAGGCCGACGCCGGTGGCGTGCACCGGGTTGCCCACCACTTCCCCCAGGCCGGTGACGTGCTGCGGGATTCCCACGCGCACCGGCATGTGCAGCATTTCCTCGGCCAGCTCGACCACACCCTCCATCTTGGCGGCGCCGCCGGTGAGCACCAGGCCCGCGCGCACCAGCTCCTCGAAGCCGGAGCGGCGCAGTTCGGCCTGCACCATCTCGAAGATTTCCTCGTAGCGGTTCTGCACCGCCTCGGCGAGCGCCTGCCGCGCCAACCGCCGCGGCGGACGGTCGCCGACCGAGGGTACCTGGATGCTTTCTTCCGCCGTCGCCAGCTGCGCCAGCGCGCAGGCGTAGCGCACCTTGATCTGCTCGGCCTCGGGCGTGGGTGTGCGCAGCAGGTGGGCGATGTCGTTGGTGACCTGGTCGCCGGCGATCGGCAGCGAGGCGCTGTGGCGGATCGCGCCCTGCACGAACACCGCGATGTCGGTGGTGCCGGCCCCCATGTCGACCAGCACCACGCCCAGCTCCTTCTCGTCGGCGGTGAGCACGGCGGTGCTGGAGGCCAGCGAGGACAGGATCAGGTCATCCACCTGCAGACCACAGCGCTGCACGCATTTGGAGATGTTCTGCGCCGCCGACTGCGCGCAGGTGACCAGGTGCGCGCGCACCTCCAGCCGCACGCCGGACATGCCGACCGGGTTGCGGATGCCCTCCTGCGAGTTGTCGACGATGTACTCCTGCGGGATGGCATGCAGGATCTTCTGGTCGGCCGGCACGGCGACCGCCTTGGCGGCTTCCAGCACGCGGTCGAGGTCGGCGTAGGTGACCTCGCCGCCGGCCACCGGCACGATGCCGGGCGAGTTGCGGCACTGGGTGTGGCTGCCGGACAGGCTGGCGTAGACCGAGCGGATCTCGCAGCCGGCCATCAGCTCGGCCTCCTCGATGGCGCGCTGGATCGACTGCACGGTGGACTCGATGTCCACCACCACGCCGCGGCGCATGCCGCGCGATTCGTGCGAGCCGATGCCGATCACCTCGATGGGATTGCCGGGCGAGTACTCGCCCACCAGCGCCACCACCTTGGAGGTGCCGATGTCGAGGCCGACGATCAGGGACTTGTCACCTTTGCGGTTCATGTGTCGGAGCCGGAAATGGAAGATCGGAAATCGGAAACCGGGTGCCGGGGCTCGGGACGCGGGGCCCGGCTCCCGGCCTCGCCCCACACCAGGGCGAACCCGTTCGTGTAGCGCAGGTCGGCGCGCACCAGCTGGCGCTGCTCGGCGGCCAGCAGTTGCGGCAGCAGGCGGACGAAGCGGGCGAGCCGCGCCTCGGTGTCGGTGCGGCCGAGCACGATCTCGGTGCCGTCGTGCAGGTGCAGGCTCCAGCTGCCGCGCGCGCTCACTCGCACCCCGTGCACGGCCAGCCCGGTACCGGCGAACAGCGCGCGGGCATGGTTGAACAGCGCCACCACCTCACGCACACGGCCTTCGGGGCCGTCGAACGCGGGCAGGCGCTCGAGTCCGCGACCGGATGCCGTGAACAGCACGCCGCGGTCGGACAGCAGCCGGTCCTCGCCCCAGCGTGCATAGGCGCGGTGTTCGACCAGCGCCACTTCCAGCACGTCCGGCCAGCGCTTGCGCACCTCGACCCGCTCGACCCACGGCAGCGCCGCGACCGCTGCGCGCACCTCGTCCAGCCGCACGGCGAAGAAACCGTTGCCCAGGTATGGCAATACCGTGTCGCGGATCCGCTCGGCATCGACCTGGCGGAACTCGCCGGTGACCTGCAGTCGCCGCATCGGCCAGCGCTCGGAGGCGATCCAGCCGTTGAGCACGGCGACGATCGGCAGCGCCAGCATCAGCAGCGCCACGACCCAGGCGGTCAGACGGACACCGGCGTTCATGGCCCACCCTCCCCGAGAGAGGTTTCCAGCACCCGCCAGCACAGTTCCTCGAACGACACACCGAGCGCGCGCGCGGCCTTGGGTACCAGTGAGTGGCTGGTCATGCCCGGGGCGGTGTTCACTTCCAGCAGCCAGTCGTTGCCGTCGCGGTCGCGCATCAGGTCGACCCGGCCCCAGCCGCTGCAGCCGACGGCGAGAAAGGCGCGCAGCGCCAGCGCGCGGATCCGCTGCTCGGCCTCACCGTCCAGGCCCGGACAGAGGTATTGCGTGTCCTCGGCGACGTACTTGGCGTGGTAGTCGTAGTACTCGCCGGCCGGGACGATGCGGATGCTCGGCAGCGCGGTCCCGCCGAGGATGCCGACCGTGTATTCCTCACCGACGATCAGCTGCTCCATCAACAGCTCGCCGGGGTAGCGCGCCGCCAGCGCGACCGCGGCGTCGAGCCCGGCTTCGTCGAACACCCGGCTGATGCCGACGCTGGACCCTTCACAGGCCGGCTTGACGATCACCGGCAGGCCGAGCGCGCGGGCGGCGGCATGGACGTCGTCGCCGGGGACCAGCCGTACGTAGCGCGGCGTCGGCAGGCCCAGCGCCAGCCACACCTGCTTGCTACGGATCTTGTCCATGCTCAGCGCCGAGCCGAGCACGCCCGAACCGGTGTAGGGCACGCCCAGCGCGTCGAGCAGGCCCTGCACGACGCCGTCCTCGCCGCCGCCGTGGCTGCCGTGCAGCACGTTGAACACGCGGTCGAAGCGTTTGCCCAGCAGCGCCCGGATCAGCGCCGGCACGCCGTCCACCGGCTCGGCGTCGATGCCACGCGCGCGCAGCGCCTGGAGCACGTTGCGGCCGGAATCGAGCGACACCTCGCGCTCGGACGAGGTGCCGCCCAGCAGCACGGCGACGCGACCGAAGTCCTTCGGGTCGGTGATACGCAGGGCGGGCAGGCCGCTCATTCCTTGGTCACTCCTTCGATGCCCGCGCTCGCCAGCGACTGCGCGACCTGGCCGATGTCGCCGGCGCCCATCACCACCAGCAGATCGCCGTCGCGCAGTACGTCCGGCAGCACGGACGGGATGTCTCTGGCCGTACTGACCAGCACCGGATCGAGGCGGCCACGGGCACGGATCGCGCGCGCCAGCGCCTTGCCGTCGGCGCCCGCGATCGGCGATTCGCCGGCCGGGTAGACCTCGGTCAGCACCAGCGCGTCGGCGCTGGACAGCACCGCGGCGAATTCGTCGAGCAGATCGCGGGTGCGGGTGTAGCGGTGCGGCTGGAAGGCGACCACCAGCCGCCGTTCCGGCCAGCCGCCGCGGGCGGCGTCGAACACCGCCTGCAGTTCCACCGGATGGTGACCGTAGTCGTCGACCAGCAGGGCCTTGCCGCGGCCGAAGTCGAGCTCGCCGAGCAGGTTGAAGCGCCGGCCGACGCCGCGGAACGCCTCCAGCGCGCGGGCGATGGCGGCCGGCGCCACCCCGAGCTGCCAGCCCACCGCCGCGGCGGCCAGGGCGTTCTGCACGTTGTGCCGGCCGGGCAGGTTCAGCGTCACCGGCTGGCGCACGCCTTCGGGCAGGCACAGGGTGAAGCGCATCCGTCCGCCCTGCTGCGTCACGTCCTCGGCGCGCACCTCGGCCGACGCATGGAAGCCGTAGCGCATCACGTGGCGCGGCATCTCGGTGGCCAGCGCGGCCACTTCCGGGTCGTCCACGCAGAGCACGGCGAGGCCGTAGAACGGCAGCCGGTGCAGGAATTCGGAGAACGCCGCCTGCACCTTGGCGAAGTCGCCGTCGTAGTTCTCCAGGTGGTCGGCATCGATGTTGGTGACCACCGCCACCAGTGGATTCAGGCGCAGGAAGCTGCCGTCGCTCTCGTCGGCCTCGGCGACCAGCCAGGCGCCGCCGCCCAGGCGCGCGTTGGCGCCGGCCGAGAGCAGCTTGCCACCGATCACGAAGGTCGGGTCCAGCCCACCCTCGGAGAGCACACTGGCGATGAGCGAGGTGGTGGTGGTCTTGCCGTGCGTACCGGCCACCGCGATGCCGCGACGGAAGCGCATCAGCTCGGCCAGCATCTCGGCGCGCGGCACGACGGGAATGCGCTGCGCGCGCGCCTCCAGCAGTTCGGGGTTGTCCGGCCGGATCGCGCTGGACACCACCACCACGTCGGCCCCCAGCACGTTGGCGGCGGCGTGGCCACGGTGGATGGTCGCGCCCAGCTCGCCGAGCCGGCGCGTGGTGGCGTTGTCGGCCATGTCCGAGCCGGACACCCGGTAGCCGAGCGTGACCATGACCTCGGCGATGCCGCTCATGCCGACGCCGCCGATGCCGATGAAGTGCACGCGCGGGAAGGCCTGCGCAAGGTCGCCGGCCTGGGTGAGACGACGGATCATGCCGTGGCCTCCTCGAGACAGGCCTCGGCCACCCGCTGCGCGGCCTCCGGCATCGCCAGCGCGCGCGCGGCCTGCGCCATCGCCAGCAGCGCGGCGCGGTCGGCGAGCAGCTCGCGCAGCGCCCGGGCGATGCGCGCATCCAGATCGGCCGACTGCGGGATCAGTCTGGCGGCACCGCGCTCGACCAGATACTCGGCGTTGCGGGTCTGGTGGTCGTCCACCGCCTGCGGGAACGGCACCAGCACGCTGCCGATGCCGGCGGCGCACAGCTCGGCCAGGGTCAAGGCACCGGCGCGGCAGACGACCAGATCGGCCCAGCCGTAGGCGGCCGCCATGTCGTCGATGAAAGGCTCCACCGAGGCGGTCACGCCGGCCTCGGCATAGGCGCGCTCGGTCTCTTCGCGCAGGCTCTGCCCGCACTGGTGGCGGACCTCCACGTGCAGTTCGCCACGCAGGCTGGCCAGGGCCCTCGGCAGCGCCAGATTGAGCGCACGCGCGCCCTGGCTGCCGCCGAGCACCAG
>JBEQAM010000183.1:0-4927 GCA_041640375.1 Rehaibacterium sp.
GGCGCTTGGGGGTCTCCTCGAAGTCGAGCACACCGATGTTGTCGACGATGTGCTTGCCGTCGTACTTGGCGAACGGCAACTCGATCGACACCGAGCCGGCCGCGAGGATCACGTTGGTGGCCTTGAGCACCGCCTCGCCGCCGTCGTGCAGCTTGACCTTCACCACACGGTCCGGGTGCAGGGTGCCGAAGCCGTGGAAGGCGGTGACCTTGTTGGCCTTGAACAGCTGCGCCACGCCGCCGTTGAACTGTTTGACGATCTTGTCCTTGCGGGCGACCATCTTCCTGACATCGATGGCCGGGTTGTCCGCCGTGATGCCGTGGTCGGCGAACATGTGGGTCAGGTTGTGGAACTGACGCGAGGAGTCGAGCATCGCCTTCGACGGGATGCAGCCCACGTTGAGGCAGGTGCCGCCCAGTGCCAGTTTGCCGTCGCCCTTGGCCTTGAAGGCGTCCACGCAGGCGACCTTCATCCCGAGCTGCGCGGCGCGGATCGCCGCCACGTAGCCACCGGGGCCGCCGCCGATCACTACAACGTCGAAGTTCTGCTGTTCGCTCATGGTCGTTCCGGTCGTCGATATTCAGGGAGTGTGCGCAGGAGAGCGGTGAGCGGTCAGCGGCACCAGCCGCTCACCGCTCACCGCCGCGCCGCTTACATGCCCAACAGCATGCGGTGCGGGTTCTCGAGCTGGTTCTTGATGTCGACCAGGAACAGCACCGCGTCCTTGCCGTCGATGATGCGGTGGTCATAGCTGAGCGCGATGTACATCATCGGCGCCGCGACCACCTGGCCGTTCTCGACCACCGGCCGCTCCTTGATGGCGTGCATGCCGAGGATCGCCGACTGCGGCGGGTTGACGATCGGCGTGGACATCAGCGAGCCGAAGGTGCCGCCGTTGGTGATGGTGAAGGTGCCGCCCTGCAGGTCTTCCAGTGCGAGCTTGCCGTCGCGGGCCTTCCTGGCGTAGTCGGCGATGGCCTGCTCGACCTCGGCGAAGCTCATCGACTCGGCGTTGCGCAGCACCGGCGTCACCAGGCCCTTGTCGGTGGCGACCGCGATCGAGATGTCGGCGTAGCCGTGGTAGATGATGTCGTTGCCGTCGACCGAGGCGTTGATGATCGGGAAGCGCTGCAGCGCATTGGCGGCGGCCTTCACGAAGAAGCTCATGAAGCCGAGCTTGATGCCGTGGGCCTTCTCGAACTGCTCGCCCATGGCCTTGCGCATCTTCATCACCTCGCGCAGGTTCACCTCGTTGAAGGAGGTGAGCATGGCGATCGAGTTCTTCGATTCCATCATGCGCTCGGCGATGCGCTGGCGGATGCGGGTCATCGCCACGCGCTGTTCCGGGCGGGCGCCGGACGGCGCGGCGCCGGTCTTGCCACTCATGTAGTTGACCAGGTCCTCCTTGGTCACGCGGCCGCCGCGGCCGGTGCCTTCGACCTGGGCGGGGTCGATGCCGTGCTGCTCGGCGACGCGGCGGCCGGCCGGCGACAGCTCGGCGGTGTCGGCCTTCTTCGCGGCGGGCGTGGCTGCCTTCGCGGCCTGGGGGGCGTCGGCCTTTTTCTCTTCGGCGCTGGCGGCGGGCTTTTCGTCCCCGGCCTCGGCGACCGCCCCCTCCTCGATCAGGGCGACCACCTGCTGGCTGGTCACGGTGTCGCCAGCCTGGAACTTGATCTCCTTGAGCACGCCGTCCACCGGCGAAGGCACCTCCAGCACGACCTTGTCGGTTTCCAGATCGACCAGGTTCTCGTCGCGCTTGACGGCGTCGCCGACCTTCTTGTGCCAGCTGGCGATGGTGGCGTCGGAAACGGATTCCGGCAGGACGGGGACTTTGACTTCGGTGCTCATGGACGGGGTCCTGGGTTGCGTCGGTCGTAGGGAAGGCGGGGCGGGATCACTCGGCGGCGATGTCGCCGTTGAGCTTGCCGACGAGCGCGTCGTCGACCAGCTTGGCCTGCTCGGCCACGTGCTGGTTGAAATGGCCGCAGGCCGGGGCGGGCGAACGTCCGCGGCCGGCGTAGTGGAGGTGCTGCCCGGGTTGCAGGCAGGCCCGCAGATGATGCTGGATCTGGTACCAGGCGCCCTGGTTCATCGGCTCCTCCTGGCACCACACCACGTCGGTGACCGCGGCGAAGCGCTTGAGCTCGGCCGACAGCTCGGCGCGCGGGAACGGGTATAGCTGCTCGACGCGTACCAGCGCGACGTCCTCGAGGCCGCGCTTTTCGTGTTCTTCTAGCAGGTCGTAATAGACCTTGCCGGCGCAGATCACGACGCGCCCGGCCTTGCCGGGGTCCTTGACCTGGCTGTCCGGGATCAGCACCTGGAAGCCGCCGCCGCTGAGGTCGTCCAGCGTCGAGACCGACAGCTTGTGGCGCAGCATCGACTTGGGCGTCATCACCACCAGCGGCTTGCGGGCGGCGCGTTTCATCTGCCGGCGCAGCATGTGGAACATCTGCGCCGGCGTGGTCGGCGCGCAGACCTGCATGTTGTCCAGCGCGCACAGCTGCAGGAAGCGTTCCAGGCGCGCCGAGCTGTGCTCGGGGCCCTGGCCCTCGTAGCCGTGCGGCAGGAACAGCACCAGCCCGCACAGGCGGCCCCACTTGGCCTCGCCGGAGGCGATGAACTGGTCGATCACCACCTGGGCGCCGTTGGCGAAGTCGCCGAACTGGCCCTCCCAGATGGTCAGCGTGGTCGGGTCGGCGGTGGCGTAGCCGTACTCGAACGCCATCACCGCCTCTTCGCTCAGCAGCGAGTCGATGATGGTGACGTGCTCGGGCTTGTCGACCAGCTGGCGCAGCGGCCAGTACGTTTCGCCCGAGGTCTGCTCGTGCAGCACCGCGTGACGGTGGAAGAAGGTGCCGCGGCCGGCGTCCTGGCCGACCAGGCGCAGCTTGAAGCCTTCGTCGAGCAGGGTGGCGTAGGCGAGGTTCTCGGCGAAGCCCCAGTCCATCGGTTGCTCGCCGGCGGCCATCCTGCGGCGGTCCTCGTAGATCTTGGCTACGCGCGGATGCAGCTTGATCCGCTCGGGGATGGTGAAGATGCGCTCGGACAGCGTGGCGAGCCTGTCCATCGCCACGCCGGTGTCGGCCGGGCTGTCGATGCGACCCTTGAGGTAGGGCGTCCAGTCGACGGTGATGGTGTCGGCCGCCGGCGGCACCACCTCGGCGGTGACCTCGCCGGCATCCAGGCGGTCGCGGTAGGCGTCCATCATCGCCTGCGCCTCGTCGGCACCGATCACCTTTTCGTCGATCAGCCTGATGGCGTACAGCTCGCGGGTGGTCTTGCGGCGGCGGATGTTCTGATACATCAGCGGCTGGGTGGCCGCCGGCTCGTCGGCCTCGTTGTGGCCGTGGCGGCGGTAGCAGACCAGGTCGATCACCACGTCCTTGCGGAAGGTCTGGCGGAAGTCGAGGGCGAGCTGGGCACAGAAGACCACCGCCTCCGGGTCGTCGCCGTTCACGTGCAGGATCGGCGCACCGACCATCTTGGCGACATCGGTGCAGTACAGCGTGGAGCGGGCATCGTCCACGCGCGAGGTGGTGAAGCCGACCTGGTTGTTGATCACCACGTGCACCGTGCCGCCGACGGCGAAGCCGCGTGCCTGCGACATCTGCAGCAGCTCCATCACCACGCCCTGGCCGGCGAAGGCGGCGTCGCCGTGCATCAGCACCGGCAGCACCCGCCTGCGCTCGGTATCGTCACGGCGCAGCTGGCGGGCGCGTACCGAACCGGCCACCACCGGGCCGACGATTTCCAGGTGCGAGGGATTGAAGGCCAGCGCCAGGTGCACCGGCCCGCCCGGGGTCTTGATGTCCGAGCTGAAGCCCATGTGGTACTTCACGTCGCCGGTGTGGGCCGGGTCGTCGACGTGGTCGAACCTGCCCTCGAATTCGGCGAACAGCTTGTGCGGTGGCTTGCCGAGGGTGTTGACCAGCACGTTGAGGCGGCCGCGATGGGCCATGCCGATCGCGATCTCCTTGACGCCGTCGGCGCCAGCGCGCTGCACCAGCACGTCCAGCAGCGGGATCAGGCTGTCGCCGCCTTCCAGCGAAAAGCGCTTCTGGCCGACGTACTTGGTGTGCAGGTAGCGCTCAAGCCCTTCCGCCGCGGTCAGGCGCTCCAGGATGCGCTTGCGCTGGTCGGCGCCGAAGCCGAAGCGGCCGGCCGCGCGCTCCAGACGCTCGTACACCCAGCGGCGCTGCTCGGCGTCGGTGATGTGCATGAACTCGGCGCCGATGCTGCCGCAGTAGGTGGCCCTGAGATGGGCGAGCAAGTCCTGGAGCTTCATCCGCGCCGGGCCGCCGAAGTGCGGACCGGTACCGAACTGGCTGCCGAGATCGGCATCGGACAGACCGTGGAAGGCCGGGTCGAGGTCCGGCGCCGCCGGCTTGGCCATCATGCCGAGCGGATCGAGATCGGCCTGCAGGTGGCCGCGCGAGCGGTAGGCGGTGATCAGCTTGAGCACGGCCCCCTGCTTGCCGGCGGCCTCGTCGCACACCGCGCCCGGCGCGACCCGGCCGACCGCCTTGGCCGCCTGCCGAATGCCGGCCATCACCGCCGAATGCGGGATGTCGCCGGCCTCGCGGCCCTTCATGCCGTCGAAATAGGCTTTCCATTCCGGCCCGACACTGTCGGGATCGACCAGGTACTGCTCGTAGAGGTCCTCCACGAAGGCGGCGTTGCCGCCGGAGATGTGCGAAGTCTGAGCGAACTGCTTGATAAGGCTTTCCACGGCGGGTACCGGGCCCTGTGCGTTCGGGGCTAAGGGATTGTCGGGGCAGGATTTTTTTGCGGCCTGCTGCGGCGCAGCAGACAAGATCCCAATTATAGCCCGAGGGCGCATCACATCGGAACCTGAGCGGGGCGCAGGCGGCCTTGCCATCGACCCGGGTCACGGGCCGGCCGGTCAGCCGGTGCGTGACGGCCG
>JBEQAM010000184.1:0-4911 GCA_041640375.1 Rehaibacterium sp.
TGATCTTCTCCGGCGAGGCCGAGGCGGCGATGGTGCCCTCGCACATCGCACAGCTCTACCCCAACCTGGAGGCGGTGCACCGCACCCGCAGTTTCCCGGGCAGCGCGTTCTCGGCGTCCCCGGCGGTGCCGGAGGAGGTCAAGCAGGCGGTGCGCGAGGCGCTGCTGCGCCTGCACGAGGACCCGGAGCTGTTCGACGTGCTCACCGAGCTCGGCGCCAGCCGCTTCGAACCGACAGACGCCAACGAGTACCGCGGCCACGAGCGGATGCTCAGTGGCTTCTTCGGCTACGAGTCCCGCTGAGACGAGCCCCGCCGGGGCAGACCGGCATCGTCGCGCGCCGCCTCGCAGCGCGCCGGCTCGCCGCCGCAGATTTCGCACTCGCCCTGGACGCCGAGCGCGCCCAGGCCGCCGCACGACCCCTTGAGCGGCGCCCGGCCGAAGATCACGCCGATGGCCATGCCCGCGAACAGCAGGCCCACCAGCACCACGGTGACGAGGATCGTGAGCAGCACGGTTACGGCACCCGTTCCAGATAGCGGGCGAAGGCGGGAGTCATCCGCTCGGCGACCGCATCGCCCTCGCGTACCAACAAGAGTACGGCCAGCCCGCGCGCCTCGGCAAACGCATACCCCTCCTCCGGCCCCAGCACGGTCAATGCCGTGGCCAGGGCATCGGCCTGCAGACAACTCGCGTCGATCACCGTGACCGACACCAGCTCGTGCGCCACCGGATGACCCGTGCGCGGATCGATGGTATGGGAGAACTCGCGACCGCCGTCGCGGAAGAAGTTGCGGTAGCTGCCGGAAGTGGCCACGGCACGGTCGCCGGGTTCGATGATCGTGTGCACGTCGCGGGGGCCCGGCACCGGCCGCTCGATCGCCACCCGCCAGCCGCCGCCGTCCGGCTTGCGGCCGTACAGCCGCATGTCGCCGCCGATGTCGACCAGGGCGGCCGCCACACCACGCGCCGCGAGATGCTCGACGATGCGGTCCACCGCATCGCCCTTGGCGATCGAGGACAGGTCCAGATAGACGCCGCCGGGCTGCACCAGCCTGCGCGTGCCGGCGTCGAAGTCCAGCCGTCGCCAGCCGACCCGGTCGCGCATGGCGGCGATCGCCGCGTCCTCCGGCGCGCGGTCGCGATGGCCATCCGGGCCGAAACCCCACAGATTCACCAACGGCCCCACAGTCGGGTCGTAGGCCCCGCCAGTGTCCTCGGCCAGCGCCAGCGCTGCCGCCAGCACCCGCGCAAAGTCCTCCGACACGGTCACTGCCGTGCCGGCCGGGGCGCGGTTGAAGCGGGTGATCTCCGAGTCATCGCGATAGGTGCTCATCTGTGCGTTCGCCGTCTCCAGCAGCGCCTCGATCTCGGCACGCAGCTGCGGCACCGTGACATCGGCCGGCAGACCGGCCAGGCGCACGGTCCAGACGGTACCCATGGTCGGTCCGGACAGCGTATGGACCTGCGGTGGCGGCGCACAGGCGGCGAGCAGCAGCGCCGCAGCCAGGGCGAGCCAGGTGAGCGACGGACGGAAGCGCAGCATGCGGCAGTGCCCAGCGCTCAACCGCCGAAGTCGTCGAACAGGATGTTCTCCGGCTCCACGCCGAGGTTGTGGAGCATCCTGCGCGTTGAAGCCAGCATCATCGGCGGGCCGCACAGGTAGTACTCGCAGTCCTCCGGCGCTGGATGATCCTTGAGGTACTGCTCGTAGACGACGTTGTGGATGAAGCCGGTGAAGCCGGTCCACTCGTCTTCCGGCAGCGCGTCCGAGAGCGCCAGATGCCACTCGAAGTTTTCGTGCTCCTCGGCCAGGCGGTCGAAATCCTCGATGTAGAACGCCTCGCGCAGCGAACGGGCGCCATACCAGAAGCTGATCCTGCGCTTGGACTTGAGCCGCTTGAGCTGGTCGAAGATGTGCGAACGCAATGGCGCCATGCCGGCGCCGCCGCCGATGAACACCATCTCGGCCTCGGTGTCCTTGGCAAAGAACTCGCCGAACGGACCGAACACGGTCACCTTGTCCCCGGGCTTGAGCGAGAACAGGTAACTGGAAACGATGCCCGGCGGGATGTCCCTGCTTCCCGGCGGCGGCGTCGCGATGCGGATGTTGAACTTGAGCACGCCGCGCTCCTCGGGGTAGTTGGCCATCGAGTAGGCGCGCACCACCTCGTCCTGCTCGTTCCTGAGCTCGAGCTTGAACAGGTCGAACTTCTCCCAGTCGGCGCGGTACCTGTCGGGGATGTCGAAGTCGCGAAAGCGGACCTCGAAACGCGGTGCCTCGACCTGCATGAAGCCGCCGGCGCGGAAATCCACGTCCACGCCCTCCGGCAACCTGAGGACCAGCTCCTTGATGAAGGTGGCCACGTTGTCGTTCGACACCACCTCGCAGGTCAGCTTGTGGACGTCGAAGAACTCCTCCGGCACGCGGATCTTCATGTCGTGCTTGACCGCGACCTGGCAGGACAGCCGCCAGCCGTCGCGGATCTCGCGCCGGGTCAGCTTGTCCCGTTCGGTAGGCAGCACGTCGCCGCCGCCGGCGAACACCTGACACTTGCATTGCCCGCAGGTGCCGCCGCCACCGCAGGCCGAGGACAGGAAGATGCCCTCGCCCGCCAGCACGCCGAGCAGCTTGCCGCCGGGCGAGACCTCCAGCCGCTTGTCCGGGTCGTCGTTGATCTCGATCGCGACGTGCCCGCCGGGGATCAGCTTCGCCCGCGCGGCCAGGATCACCAGCACCAGCAGCAGCACCATGCCGGTGAAGGTGAGCACGCCGAACAGGATCTCGAAGGCCATCGCTCCCCTCCCGTCAGAGCTGGACGCCCGCGAACGACATGAAACCCAGCGACATCAGTCCGACCACGATGAAGGTGATGCCCAGACCCTTGAGCCCGTCGGGGACGTCGGAGTACTTGAGCTTTTCGCGGATGGCGGCCAGCAGCACGATCGCCAATGCCCAGCCGGCGCCGGCGCCGAAGCCGAACACGACGCTTTCGCCGAAATCGTAGTGGCGCTCGACCATGAACAGGCTGGCGCCCAGGATGGCGCAGTTGACCGTGATCAACGGCAGGAAGATGCCCAGCGCGTTGTACAGTCGCGGTACGTGCTTGTCGAGCAGCATCTCCAGGATCTGCACCAGCGCCGCGATGACGCCGATGTAGCTGAGCAGGCCGAGAAAGCGCAGATCCAGCCGTTCCAGTGCGGGGATGCCGGTCCAGGCCAGCGCGCCGGCGTCGAGCAGGCGGTGCAGGATCAGGTTGTTCAGAGGCACGGTCAGGGTCAGCACCACGGTCACCGCGATGCCCAGACCGAGCGCCGTCTCCACCTTCTTGGAGATCGCCAGGAAGGTGCACATGCCGAGGAAGAAGGCCAGCGCCATGTTCTCGACGAACACCGCGCGGATGAACAGGCCGAGATAGTGCTCGAACATGACCGCCTCCGCCTCAGATCGTGTCGCTTGCACGGGTATTGGGTGCGATCGCGAACGGCTCCTTCTCGACCTGCTGCGGCTTCCACGCGCGCAACAGCCAGATGAAACCGCCGATCAGGAAGAAGGCGCTCGGGGGGAGCAGCATCAGGCCGTTGGGCTGGAACCAGCCGCCCTCGGCAACCGGAGTGAGCAGCCGCACGCCGAACAGGCTGCCCGAACCCAGCAGTTCACGCGAGAAGCCGACGAAAAGCAGCACCACCGAGTAGCCCAGCGCGTTGCCCAGGCCGTCGACGGCCGACAGCCAGGGCGGGTTCTGCATGGCGAAGCCCTCGGCGCGGCCGAGGATGATGCAGTTGGTGATGATCAGCCCGACGAACACCGACAGCTCGCGGCTCAATGCGTAGGCATAGGCGCGCAGCACCTGATCGACCACGATCACCAGCGAAGTGATGATGGTCATCTGCACGATGATGCGGATGTTGGCCGGGATATGCGTGCGGATCGCGCTGACGAAGAAGTTCGACAGGGTCAGCACGAAGGTCACCGCCAGGCACATGGTCAGCGTGGCGTTGAGATTGGTGGTGATCGCCAGCGCCGAGCAGATGCCCAGGATCTGCAGCGCGATCGGATTGTTGTTGAAGATCGGCTGGAACAGTGCGTCCTTGGTGGTCAGCTTGGCCATGTCCGCCTCCTCATTCGTCGCCGCCCGCGGCGAGCCGCTCACGCAGGCCGTCGAGGTATGGCCCAAAGCCGTTCTCGCCGAGCCAGAAGCGCACCAGGTTGTTGACGCCGCGGGTGGTCAGGGTCGCACCGGAGATGCCGTCGACCTTGTGCGCGGCGGCGGCGTCGCCCTCGGGCACGGCGCCCTTGAGCACCTCGATCGCCAGCCGCCCCTCGTCGTCGTACAGCCGCTTGCCGACCCAGCGCTGCTGCCAGCGCGGGTTGTCGATCTCGCCGCCCAGGCCGGGCGTCTCGCCGTGCTCGTAGAAGCTCAGGCCGGCGACGGTGTCCAGGTCAGGCTCCAGCGCGATGAAGCCGTACATGGTCGACCACAGGCCGTAGCCGTGGATCGGCAGGATCACCCGGGTGAGCTCGCCGGCCTCGTTGCGCGCCAGATACACCTCGGCCACCTTCGGCAGATGGCGGATGCCGGCCGGATCCTCGGCCAGGCGCCGTCCCTGCGCCGGGTCCCGCGCGGCCAGGTACTGGTCGTAGTCGTCGGAACGCTCCACGTAGCGACCGGTCTCCAGCTCGACGAAGCGGCGCTCGATGGCGCGGAAGGCGGCGCGTGCGTCCAGCCCCGGCAGATACATGCCGGCCGTGCGCAGGATGTTGACCTGGCGATGGAGCTGCCGATTCTCGCGCTGCAGCGGCTGCAGTGTCACCGCCGCGGTCGACACCACTAGCGCACAGACCAGACAGACCAGGAAGGCCACCCGCAGGGTATTGGCGATCGACTCCCTAGCGGCCATCGGACGCCTC
>JBEQAM010000185.1:0-4910 GCA_041640375.1 Rehaibacterium sp.
CGCATCCTGGAGGAGCTGGGCGTCGCCTTCCGCTTCACCGTGATCCCGATCCTGCGCAAGGACTCGCTGCACATCAGCGAGGCCGACCGTCAGCTCATCAAGCAGACCATCGCCGCCCAGCCGGCGAAACACGTGCTGGTGACGCACGGCACCGACACCATGGTGGACACCGCCCGCGTGCTGGCCGAGATTCCGGACAAGACCATCGTGCTCACCGGCGCGCTCAACCCGGCGCGCTTCCGCGGCTCGGACGCCGAGTTCAACATCGGCACCGCCGTGGGCGCGGTGCAGTCGCTGCCGCCGGGCGTGTACATCGCCATGAACGGCCGCGTCTGGGATCCGCGCAAGGTGCGCAAGAACGTCGCCGCCAACCGCTTCGAGGCGGCCGAGTAAACGCCATGCGGCCGGGCGCGCGGCTCGCCGCCCTGCTCCCCGAACTCGACAGCGGCTGCGAGGAGCAGAAGGCCCTGCCCGTCCTCGCCCGCAACGGTGGCTGGTACTAGATTCCACTCGCTGACGGCGACGGCCGGATTCATGCATCGATGGACTCCCGCCACGACAGCCTCGACCGGCTGGTGCTCGATGGCCAGGCCTGCCTCACCGGTGCACACCGGCAACGACGCGGTCCATGACGGAAGAAGAACGGGGCCCGTCGCCGGGCCCCGTTGTGACGGTCGCAATCGACCCGCGCCAGCCTCAATAGCCGCGGACGTCGAGGAAGTCCTCGTCGTGCGGCTTGCCGCTGGTGTTGCTGAAGCCGGCCGTCGATTCGGCCGTGCTCAGTAGCATCGCGCGCAGGTTCGCAAAGGCGCTGTAGCTGGCGCTCTGCGGATTGGACTTGAGCAGCAGCGCGAGTGCGCCGGCCACGTGCGGCGAAGCCATCGAGGTCCCGCTCATGGTCGTGGTGCCGCCACCGGTCTTGGTGGAGAGGATGCTCACGCCCGGCGCGGCGATGGCCACCGGCGCCGAGAGCTTCACCGTCCACGATGCCGCATCGTCGCCCCAGTTGGACCAGCTCGGCCAGTTGTCGCTGCTGTTGGTCGCGCTGACGGTCACCACGGCATCGTCGTAGGCCGCCGGCACGGCGCCTGCCGCATCGGCGCCGTCGTTGCCCGCCGCCACGGCGAACACCACGCCGCTGCGCGTGGCGTTGCAGATCGACTGGTGGTAGCTGTCCGAGCCGGTGAAGCCGGAACCCGTGCAGGTGCCGGTCTTGGAGCCCGAGCCACCGAGGCTCATGTTGGCGATGACCGGCTGGCCGTACTTCTGCGCCTCCGCGGCGACCCAGTCCACGCCCTTGATCACACCCGAGCGCGTGCCCGAGCCGTTCTTGTTCAGCACCTTGACCGCGTACAGATCCACGCCGGGGGCGACGCCGACGACGTCCACGTCGTTGTCGAGCGCGCCGATCGTGCCGGCGACGTGGGTGCCGTGGCCCTGGTCGTCGTGCCAGGGCGCCGGGCAGCGGCCCTTGCAGGTCTCCACGGCATAGCCGCCCTTGACGTTGAGATCGCGGTGGTTCGGGTCGATGCCGGTGTCGATGACATATACCCGGATGCCGGCGGCGGTGTTCGGGTTGGTGTCGGCGCCGACGCGGCTGATGCCCCAGGGCGTGGTCTGGGTCGAGGTCGCGCTGTCGCCACCACCGCCGAACGGCGGGGCCGCGAGATAGACCGGCTGGTCGATCTCGACCGAAGCCACCCGCGGATCGGCGCGCAGCACGGCCAGCCGTGCCTCGGGCACGCTGGCCGCGAAGCCGGTCAGCACCGTGCCGTAGGTGAAGCGCGCCTGCACGCCGTGACCGCGCGCGACGGCGGCCGCATGGGCGTGGTTCTTCGCCGCCGCGGCCGGCCCGGCATGGTCCTTCAGGCTGACGATCACGTCGACCAAACGCTCATTGGCCGCGAACGCCGGGCCGACGGCGAGGCCGAGCACGACCGCCGACGCCAGAATGCTCTTCTTCATTTCCACTGTTGTGTGTCCTCAAGTGAGTGCTGTGAGGGATGTCATGACGCAGTCCCTTCCCCGGGCCTGCCCGTTCCATCGGCCCGGCCGGGTCGCATCGGCAGCGCCCCCCATGACGACTGCCGATGCGCCCGGTATCACGCTGACCCGCTGGGGGTCGTGACCGATCGCCCAGGACTCAGGGCCGCTTGAGCCAGAAGTCGTAGCTGCCGCTGCCCGAGTAGGACACGATCCGCCAGTAGTAGTAGCCGGCGGTGCCGCTGTAGCTCAGGTACTCGTCGGAACTGCTGCTGGCCGCCCGCGCCACCCGGCTCCAGCTGCTGCCGTTCCAGCGGTACAGCTCCAGATCGAAGTCGGCGCCGGCCGGGCCCTTGAGCCAACCCTCATGGACGCCGGAGACGGTCGACTGGTAGTAGGTGCCGTCGGGCTGGATCTGGGCGCTGCCGCTGCCGGAGAGCGAGCCGCTGTACTTGGTGCAGCCGGTGCACGGCGCGCTGCTCGGCGGCGTGAAGCTGCCGGTCAGGCTGACGCCGGAGAAGCTCGAATAGGCCTTGACGCGCACGTGCCAGGTTCCGGCGGAGGGCGTGGCGAAGCTGCAGCTCTCCGAATTGCCGGACTTGTAGGGACGGCAGTCGTAGCTGCTGTCGGTCGGCGCGCTGCCGTACTTCACGTACAGATCGGCATCGCCGGTGCCACCACTGATCGCGAACTGCAGATTGGTGGCGCCGGCCGGCACCTCCATCGTGTAGTTCAGCGAGTTGCCCGTGCTCGCCGCCAACCCGGTCACCGGTACGCCGTTCTGCAGGACATTGCCGCCACCGATCGCGGCATTCACCGCCGCCAGCGCGTCGACGATGCCGGCGCCGCAGCCGCCCGAGCAGGCCCCCGGCAGCGGGCGCGCGGTGTCCTTGAGAATCTGCTCGACCTGGGCCGGGGTCTTGGCCGCCACGCTTTGCATCAGCGCCACGATGCCGGCCACGTGCGGCGTCGCCATCGAGGTGCCGTTGTAGGCGGCGTAGCTCTCGCTGCCCGGCGTGGTGGTGCCCGAATTGAGCGTCGACCAGATGCCCACGCCCGGTGCCGAGACGTCGATCAGGCTGCCGTAGTTGGAGAAGCTCGCACGCGCGCCGTTGCGGTCGGTGGCCGCTACCGCGATGACGTTGTTGCAGTTGGCCGGACGGGCGTTGGAGACGTTGACGTTGTCGTTGCCGGCGGCGACCACGACCACGCTGCCACGGCTCACCGCCGAATCGATGGCGGCCTGGTAGGTCGAGCCGCAGCTGCCGCTGCCACCCAGGCTCATGTTGATCACCTCGGCCGGCGTGGCGTTGGCGGGCACGCCGCTGACGCTCCCGCCCGAGGCCCACACGATCGCCTCGGCGATGTCGGACAGCGAGCCGCCACAGCGACCGAGCACGCGCACATGCTGGATCTTGGCCCCGAAAGCCACGCCGGCCACGCCCTTGGCGTTGTTGGTGACCGCGCCGATGGTGCCGGCGACATGGGTGCCGTGCCAGCTCGAGTTCTGCGCCGGGTGGGTGTAGCCGCACTCGTTGGCGCTGACCCAGTCGCCTTCGTCGCGGGGATTGGAATCGCGACCGTTGCCGTCACGCGCCGTCGTCGAACTGCTGATGAAGTCGTAACCGGCGACCGTGTTGCCGTCCAGGTCGCTGTGGGTGGTGCTGCCGGTATCGAGCACGGCGACCACCACGCCGCTGCCGGTGCTGCGGTCCCAGGCTGCCGGCAGGTTCACGCCGCCGGTGGCCTCGAAGTAGTGCCACTGGTCGGGATAGCGGGTGTCGTTCGGCGTGAGCAGCGGACGCATGACCGCGTCGGGCTCGACGTACTCGACGTTCGGATTGCGCGCCAGCGCGCGCATCAGGGCCTCGGCCGCCTGCGGCGGCAGCCTGGAGGAGACCTCGACCAGGTCGGCGCCGATCGCCAGCCGGCGCAGATGGCCGAGTCGAAGCCCCTGACCGCGGGCGGCGGCGGCCAGCGCCCGCTCGCGCGCACCGGCCTCGGCGTGCTCGGGGGTTCCGTCGCGGAACTTGACGATGAAGCGGTCGTACGGAATGCCCTCGGCGAGAGCGTCCAGATGGATCCTCGCGCCGTCGTCGCCGGCGAAGCCGAGCGCGGAAAACGCGAACAGGGTGGCGGCCGCAAGCGACTGCAGCCGCAGGGTACGGGTGGGTTTGCGCATGTCGATGTATGTCCCCAAAAGTGTCTGCCGTGCCGTTCGCGGCGGCGCGCCGCGACGGATGCCGCTCCGGGTTCCCTCGACGCGCCCCTGTCCCCTACCCCGTGGTCCGCCCTTGTTGTGTGAATCTGGGTCGGTCCCCGACGCGTGGCGCGCCCCCGGACGACTCCGCCCGACCCCGAAGGATCTTCGCGAAGCGAGTCGACGCTAGCCGGTCCCGGCCCCGGCGTCAACGGCAAGGCGGGCGGAAAGCACCTGATTCGCAAAGGGAAATTTGTGCTTCGCAGCAAATCGGGGCGGCGCGTGCCACGCAGGGGATGCTTTTTTACGCGGCGACGATTGCACCATGTACCGTTTCCGGTTCGTTGTGCAGGGCAGCATGCCGCACTGCCGCGCAGGACCTCAGCGGCGTCCGCCGATGAGTTTCACCGGTCTGGGCCGGAACAGATGCAGCGCCAGACCGAGCAGCAGCAGCAGCGGGGCCCCGTGATGCGCGGCGCGCAACCAGACCGGCATGGCGCCGATGATGCGCTCGACCAGCAGACCCGGCGGTGCGGACGCAATATCGTCCCCGCGCGAAGCCACCCGCCCGCGCGCCCATTGCGCCGCCCTCTCCTCGCCGAGCAGCGCCACAGCGTGCTTGCCGGCGGCCATGTAGGTCGCGGTGAGGAAGGCGTGCCGGCTGGCGGCGTGTTCGACCTGCGCCCCAACCCCCGGCATGCGGGCGATCCCGCCCCAGAACGCCAGG
>JBEQAM010000186.1:0-4900 GCA_041640375.1 Rehaibacterium sp.
AACGACTGCGCGCGGATCTGGTCGATGCCGCGCTCGATGCGCTGCTGGCCGACGGCCTGCAGTCGATCCGCGACCGTGAGGCGTTCGCGCAGCGCCGCGACGCGGTCGGCAGGCGCCTGTTCGGCGAGGCGATGGAGCGGCTGAAGCTGGCCGAGACGATCCTCGTCGCCGTCGCCGAGCTGCGGCCGAAGCTGGAGTCGCCGCTGATGGGCTGGGCCCGCGGCAACCTCGACGACCTGCGCGCCCAGCTCGACGGACTGATCTACCCGGGCTTCCTGCGTCAGACGCCGGCCGAGGCGCTGGCCCAGTACCCGCGCTATCTCAAGGCGATGACGCTGCGCGCCGAACGCGCCCAGCTCGACCCGGCGCGCGACCAGGTGCGGATGCTGGAGATCAAGCCGTTCGTCGATGCGCTGGCGCGGGCGCGCGCCGCCGGGGCGCTGGCACAGCCGGGCTGGCAGGCATTGCGCTGGGAGCTGGAGGAGTTGCGGGTGTCGCTGTTCGCCCAGGAGCTGGGCACCCGCGGCCCGGTGTCGGTCAAGCGGCTGGCGCGGCAGCTGGACTCGCTGGCTGCCGCCCATGGCGGGGCGCAGCCTCGGCGCCGCGACGACGGACGGCTCAGCGGATCCGCTTGACGCGGACGCGGGCGTTGTAGCCCTCGACCGAAAGGAACCAGGCATTCATGAAGCCCGGGCTGATCTGCACCACCGGATCACGCAGCCGCACTGCGAAACGGGCTGCCGGATCGGTCGATTGCCAGACCTGTCCGTTCTCCAGTTCGAACACGGTATGGGTGCCATCCCAGCCGCGGAACTCACCAAGGATGCGCGAGACGATCGGCCCGGCGCTGGCGCCGCTGTCGATGAGGCCGCGGCGATCGACCTCTGGAGCCAGGCCCTGGGTCGCCTGCGCAGCCGTACGCTGGCCATGGGTATCGAGTTCGCGCCGCAGCCAGGCATTGAGCGCGGCCAGTTCCTCCGGGCTGAGCTTGTCCAGGCCCGCCGCCTTGAACTCGGCGCCCGTCATGCGCTCCTCGAGGGAGGAGAATTCCTGTGCCGGTAGGGCCGCGGCAGGCAGGAGAAGGGCGGCAAGCAGGGCGATTCGACGCATCGTGGGCAGTCCATGGACGGTTTCGGGCTAGTGTAAACCGAATACTCGTGTCTATAACTAGCGGACAGGCCGCCCCCGACTCCCGTGAAACGCGCCCGACCCGACATGCCGGCCCTGTCCGAGTGGCTGGCTTCCACTGCCGCTGCCGCACTGACGCCCGTGCAGCGCGAAGCGCTGCGCCAGTGGGCGGAGGGTGGCGCATCGGCGCAGGCCGAGGCCGAGCTGGTCGAAACCCTGGCGTTGTTGGCGCCGCTCGGCGCCGACGGCGAAGTGCTGGCGGCGACGATCCTGCACGACCTGCCGGCGCTGCGCGAACGTGCCGGCGCGGCACTGGGAAAGCTGTTCCCGGCCCTGCCCGGGCTGCTCGAAGGCCAGCAGGCGGCCGCCCAGGTGTGGAGCCTGCACGGCGGCAAGAGCGCCGCCGGCAATGCCGAGGGGCTGCGCCGGCTGCTGTTGGCGATCATTCGCGACCTGCGGGTGATCCTGATCCTGCTCGCCCGCCAGCTGGTGCGGCTGCGTCATGCCGACGACCTGCCCGAGAACGAGCGCGTCGCACTGGCCCGGCTCACCGCCGACATTCACGCCCCACTCGCCAACCGCCTGGGCATCTGGCAGCTCAAGTGGGAACTGGAGGATCTGGCCTTCCGCTACCTGCAGCCGGACACCTACAAGCGCATCGCCAGGCTGCTCGACGAAAAGCGCGCCGATCGCGAGGCCTTCATCGAGGACTGCAAGGCGCGCATCCGCGCGGCCTTGGCCGAGGCCGGCATCGCCGCCGATGTGGCCGGCCGGCCCAAGCACATCTTCAGCATCTGGAAGAAGATGCAGCGCAAGAACGTGCCGTTCGGCGAGCTGTACGACGTGCGCGCGGTGCGCATCCTGGTCGACGACATCACCGCCTGCTACGCCGCGCTCGGCGTGGTGCACTCGCTGTGGACGCCGATCCCGTCCGAGTTCGACGACTACATCGCCAAGCCCAAGGGCAACGACTACCGCTCGCTGCACACTGCCGTGATCGGCCCGCAGGGCAAGACGCTGGAAGTGCAGATCCGTACCCACGACATGCACCAGCACGCCGAACTGGGCGTGGCCGCGCACTGGCGCTACAAGGAGGGGGCCGGGGCGGCGGCCGGCTTCGAGCGCAAGATCGCCTGGATGCGCAAGCTGCTGGAAGGCCGCGAGGGCGAAGAGGACAGTGCTCTGCTGGCCGGCCTGCGCAGCGACCTGATCGAGGACCGCGTCTACCTGCTCACCCCGCGCGGCGAGGTGATCGACCTGCCGCGTGGCGGCACCGTGCTCGATTTCGCCTACCACGTGCATACCGAAGTCGGGCACCGTTGCCGCGGCGCCAAGGTCAACGGGCGGATCGTGCCGCTGAACTTCCAGCCCAAGAGCGGCGACCGCGTGGAAATTCTCACCGGCAAGGTGTCCGAGCCGCGTCGCGACTGGCTGGTGGCGGCCAATGGCTTCCTCGCCAGTGCGCGTTCGCGCGACAAGGTGCGAGCGTGGTTCCATAGGCTCGACCGCGCCCGCAACGAGCAGGAAGGCCGCGAGCTGCTGGAGAAGGAGCTCAAACGGCTGGCCCTGCACCAGGCCGACCTGCATGCGGTGCTGCCGAAGTTCCGTCTCGACAGGGTCGAGGACCTGTACGTCGCGGTGGCGTTGGGCGATGTCGGGCCCAGCCAGGTCGCACGGGCGCTGCACGAGGCGCAGAGCGAAGCCGCCACGCCGGCGTCGGCGCAGGACATCGTCAGCGCGCGGGTGCGTCCGCCGCGGCCGTCCGACCGCTTCACCGTCGAGGGCGTGGGCAACCTGCTCACGCAGCTGGCGCGCTGCTGCCAGCCGGTGGCGGGCGACGCCATCGTCGGCTACCTCACCCGCGGCCGCGGCGTCAGCATCCACCGCGAGGGCTGCGCGGCGCTGGAGCGGCTGGCCGCACGCCACCCCGAGCGCATCCTGCCGGTGGAATGGGGGCGGCGCGGCGCGGCCAGCTACAGCGTCGACGTGCTGGTGCGCGCCGTCGATCGCAAATGGCTGCTCAAGGACCTGACCAACGCGATCGCCCAGGGCGGCGCGCATGTGCTCGGCGTGAACAGCCGCGTCGACGACAGCCGCGGCATGGCCGAGGTGCGCTTCACGCTCAAGGTCGCCGACTTCGAGCAGCTGGGGCAGTTGCTCGGCAAGCTGAACGGCATCCCCGGCGTGCACGAGGCCCGCCGTACCTAGGGAATCTCCGAGCCGGTTCAAGGGTTCGCTGTGCCGAGGATGATGCGGTCGACCGTTCCGCGGCAACGCGGGCTGCCCCCGCTGCGCCCTCGCTTGGCCCGGTCGCGGATCAGGCACGTACGGGCTCGATCCGGCGGAGCCGGGGCCGGGCACGTACCGGACTCGGCGAGTCTGGAGTCCGCAGGGCTCGCAGCCGCGCAGCGGCCGGACAAGCCCAGGATGGAGTTTGCTCAGACCTTCCCTCCAGAGGGCGGCGCGCTATCCTGCGCGGATGACGCCAACCCCCGAGCACACATGAGTTCCCGCCGCGAGCCGACCTTCGGACCGCCGCCGTCCGCCGCCCCCGATCCCGACGCGATCCGTGCCGACTTCCGACCCCGCCGCCCGCCGCCGCCGCCGCCGCGCCCGCTGTGGCCGTGGCTGCTCGGTTTGGGGCTGCTGGTCGGTGTGGGCGGCGGTGTCTACCTGTTCCGCGAGTCGCTGGCCGACCGCCTACTGCCGGGCACCCGTCATGCGCAGCTGATGCAGGAGGCCGCTACCGCGCTGGCCGAAGGCCGGCTGAGCGCCGCCGACGGCCGCGGCGCGCGCGAGCTGTACACCGCCGTGCTGGCGCTCAATCCGGACCATGCGCAGGCGCGCGAGGGTTTGCGCCAGGTGGCGCAGGCCGCGCTGGCACAGGCGCGCGCTCGGCTGGATGGCGGCGACCGCGAGGGCGCCCGCGAAATGCTCGCGCTGGCGCGCACGCTGGCGGTGCCGGCCGCCGAACTGGCACCGGTGGAGAACGAACTGCGCCGGCTCGAATCCGAGGAGAGCGAACTGGGTCGCCTGCTGGCCGCTGCCGACGGGGCGCGCCGCGCCGGCCGTCTGGACGGCGGCGCCGACAGTGCCGTGGCTCTGTACCGGCAGGCGCTGGCCGCCGCGCCCGACAGCGCCATCGCCCGTGCCGGCCTGCAGGCGGTGCTGGCCGATCTGCTGCGCGAGGCCGGCGAGCGTCTCGACGCTGGCGACCAGGACGGCGCGCTGGCGCTGGTCCAGCGCGTCGAGGCCATCGATGCCGCCCACCTGGATCTGCCGCCGATCAAGGCGCGGCTGAGCGAATTCCAGGCCGAACAGGGCCAGCACCGCTCCGAGGCACTGGCCGCCGCCGACACCGCCCGCCGTGAGGGCCGACTGAGCGAGGCGCGCGAGGCTTACCGCGCCATCCTCGCCGCCCAACCCGAGGAGAGCCGCGCCCGCCAGGGGCTGGAGCAGATCGCCGCCGCGCTCGCCCAGCAGGCGGTCCGCGCGGCTGCCGACTTCGACTTCGAGACGGCCGAGGCGCGGCTGGTCGAGGCGCGCGAGATCGCGCCCGGGCATCCCGCCATCCGTGATGCCGAGGCGCGCCTGCTGCAGGCGCGCGCTCGCGCGTCCACGGTCGAGGAGGCGCCGCTGACATCCTCGCTGCAGGTGCTGCGTCTGCTGGAAGAGGCCGAGCGCGCCGCCAGCGCACGCCGCTTCGTCGACCCGCCCGGCGAGAGTGCCTGGGACATCCTGCGCAACGCCCGCGCGCAGGCGCCCAACGACG
>JBEQAM010000187.1:0-4875 GCA_041640375.1 Rehaibacterium sp.
CGCCCTGGCCCGCGAATACGCGCGCCGCGGCCATCCGCTGGTGCTGACCGCGCGACGCGCCGACCGGCTGCAGGCGCTGGCCGACGAGTTGTCCGCGCAGGTGCCTGTCGAGGTCATCGCGGCCGACCTGGCCGACCCCGGCACACCCTCGGCGCTGTTCGCGGAAACGCAGCGACGGGGGCTGTTCGTCGCCACGCTGGTCAACAACGCCGGCTATGGCGTGCCCGGACGCTACCTCTCGGTCGACTGGGACGCCCATGCGCGCTTCCTGCAGGTGATGATCACTGCCGTCGCCGAGCTGACCCACCGCTTCCTGCCGCCGATGGAGGCCGCCGGCCATGGCCGCATCCTCAATGTCGCCTCGATGGCGGGCCTGGTGCCGGCCACCGCCGGCCACACGCTGTACGGCGCGAGCAAGGCGTGGATGATCAAGTTCAGCGAGGCGCTGGCGCAGGAAGGCCGGCCGCGCGGGGTGCACGTCACCGCGCTGTGCCCGGGCTTCACCCTGACCGAATTCCACGACGTCACCGGTACCCGCGACCGTGTCTCGCGGATGTCGCCGGGCATGTGGCTGGACGCGGCCCATGTGGCCCGCGCCGGCGTGGATGCGGTCGAGGCCGGACGAGTGCTGTGCGTGCCTGGCTGGCGCTACAAGCTGATCCGGCAGATGACCAAGCTGCTGCCCGACGGGCTGATGCACCGGATCGTGGCGGCGCGGGCGAAGGACTTCCGGGACGCGGGGTGATCCCCCGGAAAGAGCCTCGAGCCCTCGCCCTCCCGGCGCAAACCGGGATGGCGGCCGTTGCGAGCGCAGCGGATTACATGTCCTGCGCCCGCCCGTTCACCCCCTTCCCGGCCCGCGGCTACCGCTGTCACTTGAGCTTGATCTCGCGCAGCCGCTCCTCCAGGTACTCGTGCGAGGTGATCGGCGTCGGGTAGCGGTCCGGATTCTCCGCCGAGACGCACTGTGGCAGCGTCTGGATGAGGAAGTCCGGGTTCGGGTGCAGGAAGAACGGCGTGGAGTAGCGCGGCTGGCGCGCCTTCTCGCCGGGCGGGTTGACCACCCGGTGGGTGGTCGACGGATACACGTGGTTGGTCAGACGCTGCAGCATGTCGCCGATGTTGACCACGATGGTGTCGGCATCGGCGGTGAAGGGGATCCACTCGCCCTTGCGCGAGAGCACCTCCAGGCCTTCGGCACTGGCGCCGACCAGCAGGGTGATGAAGTTGATGTCCTCATGCGCGCCGGCGCGAACGTTGGGAATGTCGGGCGTGGTGATCGGCGGATAATGGATCGGGCGCAGGATCGAGTTGCCGGAATCGGTCTTGTCGGCGAAAAAATCCTCCGGCAAACCGATGTGCAGGGCCAGCGCGGCGAGCACGCGCGAGCCGAGCGCATCCAGCGCCTCGTAGAGCGCGTAGCCGTATTCGCGGAAGCCTGGCACTTCCTCGGGCCACAGGTTGGGCGGCATCACCGGCGCATACTTGGAATCGCGCGGGATCTCGCGACCGATGTGCCAGAACTCCTTGAGGTCCGGGTACCTGGAGTCCTTCGCCGTCTCCACGCCGAACGGGGTATAGCCGCGCGCGCCGCCGGTGCCCGGCAGGTGGTACTTCATCTTGGTCTCGGTCGGCAGCGCGAAGAAACGCCGGAAGGCGTCGTAGGCGCCGTCGATCAGCGCCTGTGGGATGCCGTGGCCGCGGATGCCGCAAAAGCCCCATTCGCGGTAGGCGGCGCCCAGTTCGGCGACGAAGGCCTGTCGGTCGCTGTCGAAACGGCGGATGTCGAGGGTCGGGATGATCGTGTTCACGGGGCGTCTTCTGTCGGAACGGATGGAAATCCGGCGGCAAGTCTAGTTCGTGAAGGGTGTCCTGGCTTGACGGCGATCAAGCCGCCTCAGCCACCGCTTTCGCCAGCCGCTGCAGGGTCTCTTCCAGCAGGGCCTCGTCGGCAGCCTCGACGGTGACTCGCACCACCGGCTCGGTGCCCGAAGGCCGCAGCACCACCCGCCCCTGCCCGGCCAGGCGGTCGCGGGCATGGGAGAGCTCGGCCTGCACGACGGCCGAGTCGATCGGCCTGGCGCCTGGCGCCACGCGCACGTTGACCGTCTTCTGCGGCACCTTGCGCAGGCCCTGCAGCGCATCGCGCAGGCGCAGGCCACGGCGGCGCAACACTTCCAGCACCTGCAACGCGCTGACGATCCCGTCGCCGGTGCTGGCGCGGTCCAGGCACAGCAGGTGGCCGGACGTTTCGCCGCCGAGCACGCCGTCATGGGCCAGTAGTTGCTGGTGGACATAACGGTCGCCGACCTTGGCGCGGACCAAGCCGATGCCGGCGGCGGCCAATGCCTGCTCGAGGCCGAAGTTGGTCATCAGCGTCCCCACCACCGGGCCACGCAGGCGGCCGCTGGCCTGCCAGTCCATGGCCAGCACGTAGAGCAGATCGTCGCCGTCGACCGGCGTGCCGAGATGATCGACCATCTGCACGCGGTCGCCGTCGCCGTCGAAGGCGACGCCCAGTTCGGCGCCGCTTTCGAGCACATGCCGCGACAGCGCCCGGATGTGGGTGGAGCCGACCTCACGGTTGATGTTGAGCCCATCGGGCGCGGCGCCGATCGCACTCACCTCCGCGCCGAGCTCGGCGAACAGCCGGGGCGCGATGCCGTAGGTGGCGCCATGCGCGCAATCCAGCGCCAGCTTCAGGCCACGCAGGTGGAACTCCTCGGGCACGGTCGACTTGCAGAACTCCGCATAGCGCGCGGCGGCATCGGGCACACGCAGCGCCTTGCCCAGCGCCTCGGAAGCGACCGTGGCGAACGGCGCCTCGATCGCGGCCTCGATCGCCGCCTCGGTGGCGTCGTCGAGCTTCTCGCCGTGGGCGGAGAAGAACTTGATGCCGTTGTCGTGGTGCGGGTTGTGCGAGGCGCTGATGACGATACCGGCATCGGCCCGCAGCGAGCGCGTGAGATAGGCCACGGCCGGGGTCGGCATCGGTCCGAGCAGCTTGACGTTGGCGCCCGCCGCGACCAGCCCGGCCTCCAGCGCTGACTCGAACATGTAGCCGGAAATGCGGGTGTCCTTGCCGATCACCACCGCCGGCTGATCGCGTCCGGACGCCGCCAGCACACGCCCCAACGCATTGCCCAGCCGCAGCACGAAGTCGGCCGAGATCGGACCCTCGCCGACCCGGCCGCGGATGCCGTCGGTGCCGAAATACCTGCGCTCGTGCATGAACTGGTCTGGCCCCTGCTGTCGCGGATCAGGCCGCGGAGGCGGCCGGTGCCGGCCGGCGGGTGAGGATGGCCAGCAGCGCGGCCAGCTTGTCGCGCATCTCGCGACGGTCGACGATCAGGTCGATGGCCCCGTGCTCGAGCAGGAATTCCGAGCGCTGGAAACCCTCCGGCAGCGTCTCGCGCACGGTCTGCTGGATCACCCGCGGGCCGGCGAAGCCGATCAATGCCTGCGGCTCGCCGACGTTGATGTCGCCGAGCATGCCCAGGCTGGCGGACACGCCGCCGGTGGTCGGATGGGTCAGCACCGAAATGAACGGCAGCCCGGCGGCGCGCATGCGCCCCAGCGCGGCCGCCGTCTTGGCCATCTGCATCAGCGAGAACAGGCTCTCCTGCATGCGCGCGCCGCCGGTGGCCGAGAAGCACACCAGCGGGCAGCGCAGGGCCAGCGCGCGCTCGGCGGCGCGAGCGAACTTCTCGCCCACCACCGAGCCCATCGAGCCGCCCATGTACTTGAACTCGAAAGCCGCGGCCACTACCGGCATGCCCTTGAGCCGCCCCTGCATCGAGATCAGCGCGTCCTTCTCGCCGGTCTGCTTCTGCGCGGCCTTGATCCGGTCGGAGTACTTCTTGGTGTCGCGGAACTTCAGCGGGTCGGTCGGCGCCAGGTCGGCGTCGAGCTCGGTCGCGCTACCCTCGTCGAGGAAGGCGGCCAGCCGCGCGCGCGCGCCGATGTAGTGGTGGTGGCCGCATTTGGGGCAGACCTCCAGGTTGCGCTCCAGCTCGGGCCGGTAGAGCACCGCCGAACACTTCTCGCATTTCTCCCAGAGCCCTTCCGGGACCCCTCGCTTGTTTCCGGTCTGGGTGCGGATGCGCGACGGCATGAGTTTCTGCAGCCAGCTCACGATGCAGCCTCGTTCAAGAGCTCGAATGTCATGGCGATGTCCTCGATCCAGGCGCTGGCGCCGGAGGGCGTGGCGCGACCGGCCAAACTGGCAGTTTACGTCACCGGGCCGGCGACGGCATCGTCGAGCGCGGCCCGCAGGGGCGCCAGGAAGTCACGCGCCCGCACCGGCGCCTGCGCCGGGTCGCCCGCCGCCAGCCGCCGCGGCGCCTTCATTGATCGCGAGCGGTTCGGCCGTCTGACCGGCCGCGGGTCGCTGTCCACCGCTGGCACGCGTCCGGCTGAAGAACGCGGCCACGCCCCAGAAATCGGTCTGCTTCCACTCGCGGATGAACGGGTGATTGTGACACTCGGCACACTGCAACTGCACGCCGAGGAACAGGTTCGCGGTGCTGCCGACGACCTTGGCCGGCGAGAGTGTCGTCATCTCGCGGTTGGCGAGGAAGAAGGTCACCTGCGGGCTCTCCTCGACCGTCCCCTCGGCGGTGAGCAGGTCGCGGACGATCTCGTCCCAGCCGCGGTTGGCGTTGAACGAGTCGGCGAGCCAGTTCTTGAAGCCGGCTGTGGCAAGGCCACGGTTCATCTCATCGCGTTTGGTGATGAGATCGCTCCAGACGATCGCGAAGTGTCGGCCGTAGTTGGAACTGGCAAGCAGTTCGTCGATGAGCTGGGCGCGTTTGTCGGGATCGGTGCTGGCGAGGAACTGCGCGGCTCGTTCGGCGGTGGGAATGCGGCCGGTCA
>JBEQAM010000188.1:0-4874 GCA_041640375.1 Rehaibacterium sp.
GGTGGGGGCGGCCAGCCGGCGTGGCACCCAGATCCGCTTCAAGCCCAGCGCCGAGATCTTCAGCGATGTCGAGTTCCACTACGACATCCTCGCCAAGCGCCTGCGCGAGCTGTCGTTCCTGAACTCCGGCGTCAAGATCGAGCTGATCGACGAGCGCGGCGACGGCAAGCGCGACCTGTTCCAGTACGAGGGCGGCATCCGCTCCTTCGTCGAGCACTTGGCCCAGCTCAAGACGCCGCTGCATCCGAACGTGATCGCGGTCAGCGGCGAGCTCAACGGCATCGCCGTGGAGGTGGCGCTGCAGTGGACCGACGCCTACCAGGAGACGATGTTCTGCTTCACCAACAACATCCCGCAGAAGGATGGCGGCACCCATCTGGCCGGTTTTCGCGCCGCGCTGACCCGCACGCTCTCGCACTACATCGAGGCCAACGGCCTGGCCAGGAACGCCAAGGTGGCGCTGGCCGGCGACGACATGCGCGAGGGCATGATCGCCGTGCTCTCGGTCAAGGTGCCGGATCCGAGCTTCTCCAGCCAGACCAAGGAAAAGCTCGTATCTTCGGAGGTAAAGCCGGTAGTTGAAGCGATCGTCGGTGAAAAGCTGGCATCGTTCCTGGAAGAGCACCCCCACGAGGCGCGCGCCATCGCCGAGAAGGTGGTCGACGCCGCCCGCGCCCGCGAGGCCGCCCGCAAGGCCCGCGAGCTGACCCGGCGCAAGGGCGCGCTGGACATCGCCGGCCTGCCCGGCAAGCTGGCCGACTGCCAGGAGAAGGATCCGGCCCTGTCCGAACTGTTCATCGTCGAGGGCGACTCCGCCGGCGGCTCGGCCAAGCAGGGCCGCAACCGCAAGACCCAGGCGATCCTGCCGCTCAAGGGCAAGATCCTCAACGTCGAGCGCGCCCGCTTCGACCGCATGCTGGCCTCGGCCGAGGTCGGCACGCTGATCACCGCGCTCGGCTGCGGCATCGGCAAGGACGAGTACAACCCGGACAAGCTGCGCTACCACCGCATCATCATCATGACCGACGCGGACGTGGACGGCTCGCACATCCGCACCCTGCTGCTGACCTTCTTCTACCGGCAGATGCCCGAGCTGATCGAGCGCGGCCACGTCTACATCGGCCTGCCGCCGCTGTACAAGGTCAAGCAGGGCAAGACCGAGCTGTACCTCAAGGACGACGCGGCGCTGAACCAGTACCTGGTCAACAACGCGGTCGAGGGCGCCGAACTGGTGCCGGGCGAGGGCCAGCCGGCGATTTCCGGCCCGGCGCTGGAGAAGCTCATGCTCGGCTACGCCGCCGCCCAGGAGGCGATCGCCCGCGTCGCGCACCGCTACGACAGCGTGTTGCTGGAGGCGCTGGCGGAGCTGCCGCCGTTGGGGCACGCCGCCTTCCGCGATGCCGACGCCCTGGCCGCGCTCGCCGCCCGGCTGGAGGCCGCGGTCAACGCCACCGGCCTGGGCCGGCCGCGCTACAGCATCCGCGTGCAGGCGGGCGACGACGAGCACCCCGGGGCGCTGGTGGTGGAAAAGCGGCACCACGGCCTGAGCAGCGTGCAGACCCTGCCGGCCGGGCTG
Source organism: Rehaibacterium sp. (assembly GCA_041640375.1). Classification (GTDB taxonomy): domain Bacteria; phylum Pseudomonadota; class Gammaproteobacteria; order Xanthomonadales; family Xanthomonadaceae; genus Rehaibacterium. Next base: position 1,577 of record JBEQAM010000188.1, read on the forward strand.
TTCGAGTCCGGCGAGCTGCTGCCGCTGGCGCAGATCGCCGCCGAACTGCACGGCCTGATCCAGCCCGGCGCCAGCGTCGCCCGCGGCGGCAGGCGCCAGCCGGTGGGCAGCTTCCGCGAGGCGCAGGCCTGGCTGCTCGAGGAGGCCAAGAAGGGCCGCACCATCCAGCGCTTCAAGGGCTTGGGCGAGATGAATCCCGACCAGCTCTGGGAAACCACGGTCAACCCGGAGACCCGCCGCCTGCTCAAGGTGCGGATCGAGGACGCGGTCGCCGCCGACCAGATCTTCTCGACCCTGATGGGGGATGTGGTCGATCCACGCCGCGCCTTCATCGAGGACAACGCGCTGAAGGTCTCCAACCTCGATGTCTGAGCCGGGCGGCGCTCGGCGCCGATTGCGTCGGCCGCGCCGACCCCGGCCCCGAGCGTCCCGCCCAAGACGTGCGCCGCGCACGGCCTGCAGGCAACGGGGGGCAAGCCATGGTCGGCGTGTCTGCGACGGCGTTGGCTTGCGCCGGTAACGCCGGACTCTCGACAGCTCAGGCCACGCGGCGCGCAACGTATACTGGGGCGCCACGGCGCGGGGAGCGCCACGATCTGACCCGAGCGGGACGCCCGGACACTCCATGAAGAAGACGCACCTGTACCTGCTGGCGCTCGTGATCGCGGCCGTTGCGCTGTCCGCGATCGTCTACAAGTGGAAGGTGCTGCAGTTTCCGCTGCAGCCGGCGGCGGACGTCGAGGTCTGGACCCTGCAGGCGCGGATCGAATACCAGCCGCGGCGCGGACCGAACACCGTCGCGCTGCAGGTGCCGGCGGAGACGCCCGGCTTCGCGGTGATCGACGAGAAGTTCGTCGCCCGCAACTACTCGCGGCTGGAAGAAACGCACCCCGATGGACGCGAGGTGCAGTGGGCGATTCGTCGCGCCGCCGGCAACCAGGTGCTGTACTACCGCGCCACCGTGGTGCGCGCCGAGCCGCGCGGCCCGGTCCAGTTCGCCTTCGAGCCGCGACTGGCAGAGGCGCCGGTGCTGGACGGGCCGAAGGCCACCGCAGCCCAGACCCTGCTCGATCAGGTGCGCGACCAGTCGGCCGACATCGTCACCTACACGCGTGAACTGGTGCGGCGCTTCAACGAGGTGCCGGCCAGCGCCGAGGTCGCGATCCTCGCCGAGGACCACGCCAGCCCGGAGGCGCAGGCGCGCTTCCTGACCCAGCTGCTGGCGGTACGCAACATCCCGGCGCGGGTGATCCACGGCCTGCGTCTGGGCGGTGAAGACGGCCGCACCACGTTGCAGCCGTGGCTGGTGGTGTGGACCGGCACGACCTGGGTCACCATCGACCCGCGCACCGCGGCCGAGGGTTTTCCGCGCGATCTGTTCCTGTGGACCGCGAGCGAACGGCCGATCCTGGTGGTCGACGGCAACCCGCGCGCCAGCGTCGAGTTCAGCCTCAGCCGCAATCTCGCCGATGCCATGGCGGTGGCCGAGCGCCGGCTGGAGGTGCAGAACGCCAACCTGGTGAAGTATTCGCTGCTCAGCCTGCCGCTGCAGACCCAGGAGGTCTACAAGGTACTGCTGATGGTGCCGGTCGGCGCCTTCATCATGCTGGTGCTGCGCAATCTGGTCGGCGTCAAGACCTTCGGTACCTTCATGCCGGTACTGATCGCGCTGGCCTTCCGCGACACCGGCCTGGTGGCCGGCATCGTGCTGTTCGTGCTGGTGGTCGGCGCCGGCCTGCTGGTGCGTTTCTACCTGGAGCGGTTGCGGCTGCTGCTGGTGCCGCGGCTGACCGCGGTGCTGACCGTGGTGGTGCTGCTGATGGCCGCCGTCAGCGTGCTGGCCAACCAGCTCAACATCGAGGTCGGCCTGTCGGTGGCCCTGTTTCCGATGGTGATCATGGCCATGACCATCGAGCGCATGTCGGTGGCCTGGGAGGAGCGCGGCGGCGGACCGGCGGTGAAGGAGGGCATCGGTTCGCTGGTGGTCGCGGCCTTGGCCTATCTGGTGATGAACTGGGATCCGCTGGAGCACCTGCTGTTCGTGTTCCCGGAATTCCTGCTGATCCTGTTCGCGTTGGCGCTGATCCTGGGCCGCTATTCCGGCTACCGGCTGAGCGAGCTGCTGCGCTTCCGTGCGCTGGCGCGCGAGGCCGATCCGATCGCGCCGCCGCCGGCCGGAAAGGGCTGAGCCGCCGTGGGCCTGTTCAACCCCTTCACCATCGCCCGGCGTCTACGCCGGATCGGGCTGATGGGTATCGGCCAGCGCAACGCCGATTACGTACTGATGTACAACCCGCGCAAGTTCTACCCGCGGGTGGACGACAAGCTGCTGACCAAGAAGCTGGCAATCCAGGCCGGCCTGCCGGTGCCCGACCTGTACGCCGTGGTGCGCGAGGAGCACGAGATCGCCGAGCTGCACGACAGGCTGAAAGAACGCGAGCAGTTCGTGGTCAAGCCGGCGCACGGCTCCGGCGGCGACGGCATCCTGGTGATCGTCGGTCGCCGCGGCGACAGGTACCGCCGCGCCAACGGCCACCTGATGAGCCGCGAGGAGTTCGAGCACCACCTGTCGAACGGCCTGTCCGGGCTGTTCTCGCTGGGCGGCCAGCCGGACCACCTGATCATCGAATACTGCGTGCAGTTCGACCCGATCTTCGACCAGGTCAGTTTCAAGGGCGTGCCGGACGTGCGCATCATCGTCTTTCTCGGTTATCCGGTGATGGCGATGATCCGCCTGCCGACCCGGCTCTCCGACGGCAAGGCCAACCTGCACCAGGGCGCGATCGGCGTCGGCATCGACATCCCCAGCGGCAAGACCAAGCGCGGGGTTTGGGGCACTGAGATCATCCGCGAGCACCCGGACACCGAGCACAGCATCGTCGGCCTGGAGATCCCGCACTGGGACCGCCTGTTGGAAATGGCCGCACGCTGCTACGAGCTGTCCGGACTGGGCTATGTCGGCGTCGACTTCGTACTCGACCGCAACAAGGGGCCGCTGATCCTCGAACTCAACGCGCGGCCCGGCCTGTCGATCCAGATCGCCAACGGCAACGGCCTGCTGGGCCGCCTGCGGAAGGTCGAAGCGCTCAAGGCGGCCGGGCAGCTGTCGGCCGACCCGGGCGAGCGGGTCGCCTTCGCGCGAGCCAATTTCCCGACCCTGGGCTGATGGAAGGCCACGCTTCGGCGCGGACGAACAACGTTTCACCGCATCGCGCAGGGTCGCAGCCCGGGGCGTCGCGTTGACCGCGCGTTAATTCGCCCGGGCGTAGAAGGATCCCAGACCTGTCCGAGGAGGCCT
>JBEQAM010000189.1:0-4866 GCA_041640375.1 Rehaibacterium sp.
CCGCCGCGGGAAACGGCTGACCAGCGCCCCGTACACCGGTTGCAGCAGCAGCATGCTGATGAAGGTGCCGGTGAACAGCAGTTGCAGGGTCAACTCGCCCAGCGCCACGCCGCGCGCCGCGGCCCATTCGATCATGCCGCGCGGGAACACCGCCTCGATGTCCGAGGACGCACCGAGCGCGTCGCGCACCGGCCGCAGCACGTAGTAGCCGGTCAGCAGGCAGAAGAAATAGGTGAACGCCCACAGCAGTGGCGGAGACTCGCGCAGCGCGCCGCGGAAGCGCCGCAGACGGTCGAACGGGGAGCGGGTGGCGTGGCGCGTGGCCATCTGGCTGGCGTCGGGGGAGGCGCGCGCACGGTAACCGATGGGCGTCGCCGCCGCCACCCCGCCGCTTGCGGGAACCCATGCCCCGCCGACCGAGCATTTGCTCTAGCCCCCGGACCTAGCCTCGGTCCACTACCGCCACGGTCATCCTCGTGTACGACTACATCATCGTCGGCGCCGGTTCCGCCGGCTGCGTGCTGGCCAACCGGCTGTCGGAAGATCCCGATGTCCGCGTGCTGCTGCTGGAAGCCGGTCCGCGCGACTGGCACCCGTTCGTGCACATGCCCGCCGGCCTGGCCAAGCTGGTCGGCAAGAAGGGCGTGAACTGGGACTACACCACCGCGCCCGAGCCGCAGCTGGACGGACGCATGCTGTGGTGGCCGCGCGGCAAGGTGCTGGGCGGCTCCAGCTCGATCAATGCCATGTGCTACATCCGCGGCCACGCGCGCGACTACGACGAGTGGGCGGCGCTGGGGGCGGACGGCTGGGACTGGCGCAGCGTACTGCCCTACTTCCGTCGCGCCGAGCACAACAGCCGCGGCGCCGACGCATTCCATGGCGACAGCGGCCCGCTGCATGTCTCCGACCTGAGGTACACCAACGAACTCTCCGGCGTGTTCATCGAAGCCGCGCGTCAGGCCGGCTTCGCCCTCAACCGCGATTTCAACGGCGAGCGCCAGGAAGGCTTCGGCTGGTACCAGGTGACGCAAAAGAATGGCGCGCGCTGCTCCACCGCCGTGGCCTACCTGCGCCCGGCGCGCGGCCGCCGCAACCTCACCGTGGTCACCCGGGCGCAGGCGCAGAAGGTGCTGTTCGACCAGGGCCGCGCCCACGCCGTGCTGTACACCGCCGGCGGCCGCGCCTTCTGCGAGGGCGCCAGCCGCGAGGTGATCCTGTGCGGCGGCGCGATCAATTCGCCGCAGCTGCTGATGCTCTCCGGCCTCGGCCCCGCGGCGGAACTGCGCCGGCACGGCATCGAGGTGCTGGCCGACCTGCCCGGCGTCGGCGGCAACCTGCAGGACCACCTGGATATCTGCACGCTGCAGCGCAGCCTGCGCCCGGTCACCTACGACCGGCTCAGCGACCTGTCCGTGGCGCTGCGCTACTACCTCGGGCGCGGCGGCCCGGGCACCAGCAACATCGCCGAGGCCGGCGGCTTCGCGCGTTCGTCGCTGGCCGAGGACGAGCGCCCGGACCTGCAGTTCCACTTCGTGCCTGCCCAGCTCGACGACCACGGCCGGCACCGCCTGCCCGGCGACGGCTACACCGTGCACGCCTGCGCGCTGCGGCCGCGCAGCCGCGGCCGGCTGCTTCTGGCCTCGGCCAACCCCTTCGACAAGCCGCGCATCGAAGCCAACTACCTGAGCGACCCCGACGGCCATGACCTCAAGGTGATGCTGGAAGGTCTGCGACTGTCGCGCGCGATCCTCGCCCAGCCGGCCTTCGCGCCGTATCGCGGCGAGGAGATCCTGCCCGGCGACGGCGTCCGCGCCGAGGCCGACCTGGTCGCCTTCATCCGTCGCAAGGCCGAGACCATCTACCATCCGGTCGGCACCTGCCGCATGGGCACGGACGAGGCCGCGGTGGTCGATCCGCAGCTGCGCGTGCGTGGCGTGACCGGCCTGCGTGTGGTCGACGCCTCGGTGATGCCCCGGCTGATCGGCGGCAACACCAATGCGCCGGTGGTGATGATCGCCGAGCGCGCCGCCGATCTGATCCGCGGCGAGGGTTGACCGCGGCGGGCCGCGACGGCGTGTTCCGCTCCGCCGCGTGGCGGGCTACATTCGCCGCATGCCTGTCGGAATCCTGCTGGTCACCCACGAGGGCGTCGGCGACGCCCTGCTCGCCACCGCCACCCGCCTGCTCGGCCGCCTGCCATTGCGCACCGAGGCTTTTCACGTGCCTTTCGATGCCGACCTCGACGCGCTGCTGCCGGCGGCCAGCGCCGCGCTGCGCCGGGTCGACGAGGGCGAGGGCGTGCTGGTGCTCACCGACCTCTACGGCGCCTCGCCGAGCAACCTCGCCGCCCGCCTGGCCCATCTGGGCACGCCGGTGCGCCGGGTGTCCGGTCTCGGTCTGCCCATGCTGCTGCGCGCGCTGAACTACGCCGACCAGCCGCTCGACGAACTGGCCCGCACCGCCGCCGCCGGCGCCCGCAACGGAGTGCACGCCGACGATGCTTGAGCGGCAGATCACCGTCGTCAATCGCCTCGGCCTGCACGCACGCGCCGCCGCCAAGCTGGTGCAGCTGCTGTCCTCGTACCGAAGCCGCGCCTTCCTCGCCAGCGGCGACCGCGAGGTCAACGCCAAGAGCATCATGGGTGTGATGCTGCTGGCCGCCGGCCAGGGCAGCGTGGTCACGCTGCGACTGGACGGCGAGGACGAGGAGCAGGCGATGGCTGCCGCCGTCGATCTGTTCGAGCGCCGCTTCGACGAGGACCAGTGATGGAGGCCGCGCATGCGTAACCAGATCCGCGGACAGGGCGCTTCGCGCGGCCTGGCGCTCGGCCGCGCCCGCGTGCGCGAGCCGCATGCGCTGGAGATCGAAGAGGAACTGATCGCCGCCGAGGACGTGCCGCACGAGTTGGCCCGCCTGCACGACGCGCTGCGTGCCGCCCGCGAGGAGCTGCACGGCCTGCGCGAGCGGCTGCAGGGCGCGCTGGCGCACGAACTCGGCGATTTCCTCGACCTGCACGCCATGCTGCTCGACGATCCCGAGCTGGCCGAGGGGCTGGAGGACCTGATCCGCACCGGTCGCTACTCCGCCGACTACGCGCTCAAGCTGCAGCGCGACCGGCTGGCGGCGATCTTCGAACACATGGACGATCCGTACTTCCGCAGCCGGCGCGAGGATCTCGATCACGTCATCGGCCGCGTCCACGCCGCCCTGCACCGCCGCCAGGACGACCACGCCAGCGGCTTTTCCGGCGAGGTGCTGGTCACCGACACGGTAGCCCCCTCGGAGCTGGCCCAACTCAAAGAACAGGGCGTGGTCGCCGTGGTCACCGCCACTGGCAGTACGCTCTCGCACAGCGCCATTCTCGCCCGCAGCCTGCACCTGCCGCTGGTGGTCGGCGCGCACGAGGCGCTCAACCGGATCAACGACGGCGACGCGCTGCTGGTCGATGGCGGCAGCGGCGAGGTGATCGTCGAACCCGACGCCGACGACCTGCGCGGCTATCACGCCCGCCGCGCCGCCTTCGCGCGCGAACGGCGCCAGCTCGACAAGCTCCGGCACAAGCCCACCCGCACGCGCGACGGCGTGGACATCCGCCTGTTCGCCAACGCCGAGTCGCGCGAGGACGTGAGCGAGGCGCACGGGTTGGGCGCGGCCGGCATCGGCCTGTACCGCACCGAGTTCCTGTTCCTGCAGCGCGACGGGCTGCCCGACGAGGACGAGCAGTTCCGCACCTACCGCGATCTGGTGCTGGGCATGAACGGGCGCCCGGTCACCATCCGCACCCTCGACCTCGGCGCCGACAAGGCCGATCGCACCGGCCTGGTGCTGGGCGTGGAGCCGAACCCGGCGCTCGGCCTGCGTGGTGTGCGCCTGTCGCTGGCGCGGCGGGCGATCTTCGAAACCCAGCTGCGGGCGATCCTGCGCGCCAGCGCCTGGGGACCGGTGCGGATCCTGGTGCCGATGATCAGCTGCCGCGAGGAAGTGGTCGCCGTGCGCGCGCTGGTCGATGCCCTGACCGAACACGTGCGCGACGAAGGCCACGCCGTCGCCGAACGCATCCCGCTCGGCGCCATGATCGAAGTGCCGGCCGCCGCGCTCGCCCTGCCCTGCTTCATCGACCTGCTCGACTTCGCCTCGGTCGGCACCAACGACCTGGTGCAGTACCTGCTCGCCGCCGATCGCAACAACGAGGCGCTGGGCGAACTCTACTCACCGCTGCATCCAGCGGTGATCCGGCTGCTGCACGAGGTGCTGAAACTGGGACGCGAGCGCGCCGTGCCGGTGGCCGTGTGCGGCGAGATCGCCGGCGACCCGGCCTATACCCGCCTGCTGCTCGCGCTCGGCCTGACCGACTTCAGCCTGCATCCCGGCACACTGCTGGAGGTGCGCCGGGTGGTTCGCGACTGCGACCTGAAGGCCTTGCGCCGCCGCGCCAGCCAGCTGCTGCGCGCGGTCGACCGCGATGGCATCGGGCGCTGGCTGGATCGCGCCTGAGCCACTGCCCGGCGCGCCCCCATCACTCGTCGCAGGTCTCCGGGCCGGCACGCAGCGTGGCCAGGACCTCGTCGCGGTCCCGGTCGATCAGCACCAGCCAAAGGCCGCGCCGTACCCACTGCTCGGTCCAGGCGCTGCCGCGGGGCTCGTTGCTGCGCGCGAACAGTGCGCCGTGACGATCGTTGACGCGGATCTCCAGCCTGACCCGGTCGCGCCCTTCCACCGACCAGTCGACCCGCCCGCGATAGACGGTTTCCGGATCGCAGTCGCGCGCTGCCGAGGGCGTGAGCGTGAAGCTGACGCCGGGCTTGGCGAACGGCCGGTCCGGCAGCGCCGACGGTTCGGAACCGCAGGCGGACAGCAGCAGC
>JBEQAM010000190.1:0-4865 GCA_041640375.1 Rehaibacterium sp.
AGCGTGACCACGGCACGGATCGCGTCCGCCGGACCGGCGAGGAAGCCGGCACGCCAGCCGGGCATGCCGTAGGTCTTGGAGATCGAGTCGGTGAAGATCACCCGGTCACGCAGCGCCGGGCGGAACTGCACGAAGTTGTGGTAGCTCAGGCCGTCGAACACCATCCGGTTGTAGATGTCGTCGGTGATCACCCAGGTGTCCGGATGGTTCACCAGCACGTCGGCCAGCGCGGCGATCTCGTCCTTCGTGTACACCATGCCGGTCGGGTTGGACGGGTTGTTGAACATGAACAGGCGCGGCCTGCTCTTGAGCGCCGCGTCGAGCTGGGCCGGGGTGAGCTTGTAGTTCTGCTCCGGCGGGCACGGTAGCAGCGTGACCTTGGCGCCGAGGATCTCGGCAATGTCGAGGTAGCTGGTCCAGTACGGGGTCGGGATCAGCACCTCCTCGCCCTCGTCCACCAGGGCTTCGAACAGGTTGTACAGGCCGTGCTTGGCGCCGATGGTGACGACCACGTTCTCGCGCGTGTAGCCGGTCATGCCGACGCCTTCCATGTGCTTGAGGAAGGCATCGAGCAGCGCGGTGTCACCGCGGTTGGAGCCGTACTGGCCGCTGTCGTGGTCGAGCGCCCTGCGCACCGCGTCGTAGACGTGCGGGCCGGGCAGGAAGTTGGGGACACCGATGGAGAAGCTGATGATGTCGCGGCCTTCGGCCTTGAGCTGCTTGGCTTTTTCAGCGACCTGCATGATCGCGCTGGGCTTGGCGCGACCCACGCGCGCGGCGAGCTTCGGCATCGGCGGATCCTCGACGGAAAATGGCCGGAAACGAGGCCGGAAAGGATAGCACACCCCCCGATACCGCCGGCCCCCGCCGGTTTGGCTATGCTGCCCCGGACCACTGCTGCGGAGCGCGTGCATGAGCCTGCTGATCCTCGGACTGGCCCTGTTCTTCGCCATCCACGCCCTGCCCTGGCTGCCGCCGCTGCGCCGGCGGCTGATCGAACGGCTGGGCGCCCTGCCGTACCGGGGGCTGTTCGCGCTGCTGTCGGCCCTGGGTTTGGTGCTGATCGTGCTCGGCTATGCCAGGGCCCCCTATGAACCGCTCTGGCTGCCCCCGACATGGGGGCGCCCGCTGGTCTACCCGCTGCTGTTCGCCGCCTTCGTGCTGCTCGCCGCGGCCTACCTGCCGGGCAACCTCAAGCGCTACACCCGCCACCCGATGCTGTGGGGCGTGGTGCTCTGGGGCGTCGGCCACTTGCTGGTGCGGGGCGACCTGTCCTCGCTGCTACTGTTCGGCGGCTTCATCGCCTACGCGCTGCTGGCGATGGTGTCGGCCAACCTGCGCGGGGCGCGCAAGGCCGAGCGGCGGCAGCCGCTGTGGCAGGACGCACTGGTGCTGGTGGTCGGTGCGGCGGCCTACGCCGGCTTCGCGCTGGCCCACCCGTGGCTGATCGGCGTGGCAGTGTTGCCGTGAGCGCTCGCCAGCCGGTCAGTGCTTCCGCCGCCGCAGCCAGGCCTTCTCGATTTCGACCACGACGAACAGGACCGCCGACAGCGCGGCGATCCAGCCCCATTCGTGCCACCCCAGTCCCTGCGTGCCGAACACCGCCTGCGCCGGCGGCCAGTAGGTGACTACCGCCTGCAGCAGCGCCAGCACCGCCACCGAGAGCCAGGCCCAGGGATTGGCCAGCAGCGCCTCCGGCGTCCAGCCCGGCGCGAGCCAGCGCCGGGTGTTGAACAGGTAGACCGCCGAACCGGCGACCAGGAGATTGAGCGCCACCGTACGCGCCAGGGCCGGCTCGCCGCCATCGTCCGTCCACAGCAGGAAACCGGCGAAGCTCATCGCGGTCAGCAGCGCGCCGACGAACACGATACGCCAGACGATGTAGCCGCCCAGCAAGCCCTGCGAGGGCGAACGCGGCGGACGCTTCATCACGCCCGCTTCCAGCGGCTCGAAGGCCAGCGACAGCGCCAGCGTGACGGAGGTGACCAGGTTCACCCACAGGATCAGCACCGGCGTCAGCGGCAGGACGGCCAGCCCCGCCAGTACCGCCAGCAGGATGATCAGCGCTTGGGCGGCATTGGTCGGCAGGATGAACATCAGCGCCTTGCGGATGTTGTCGTAGACGCCGCGGCCCTCCTCGACGCCGGCGACGATGGTGGCGAAGTTGTCATCGGCCAGCACCATCTCGGCGGCCTGACGGGCCGCCTCGGTGCCCTTGATGCCCATTGCCACGCCGATGTCGGCGCGCTTGAGCGCCGGCGCGTCGTTGGCGCCATCGCCGGTCATCGCCACGGCGCGCCCGCGCGCCTGCAGGGCGGCCACCAGCCGCAGCTTGTGCTCGGGCGTGGTGCGGGCATAGACGTTCACCGCCTCCACCCGCGCCGCCAGCGCCTGGTCGTCCAGGCGGTCGAGCTCCGGCCCGGTGAGCACCTGGTCATCGCCAGCAATCTGCAACGCGCGCGCAATGGCCGCGGCGGTGGCGGCGTGGTCGCCGGTGATCATCTTCACCGCGATGCCGGCACTGCGACAGGCGGCGATGGCGTCCGGCACCTCCGGCCGTGGCGGATCGATGAAGGCGACCAGACCGAGCAGGCACAACCCCCCTTCGACCATCGCCGGCTCGAGACGCGCCTGATCGTCGCCCATGCGCTTTTCGGCCAATGCCAGCACGCGCAACCCATCGCGCGCCATCGCATCGAGCAGTGCGTGCCAGTGCTCGGGGTCGAGCGGCTGTTCGCCCTCGCCGACGCGCTGACGGTCGCAGCGCGCCAGCACGGTCTCCGGCGCGCCCTTCAGGCAGATCCGCCCCGGATGCCGCGTCGCCATGAACTTGTAGTCCGACGAGAACGGCAACAGCGCCAGCCGCGGGTGCGCTTGGCGCAGGGCGGCGACATCGATACCACCGGCTTGCGTCAGCCGGATCAGCGCACGCTCGATCGGGTCGCCCTCCTCGCCTCCCGCGGTGGCCTCGTTGCACAAGGCGGCGGCCTCCAGCAGCGTCCGCGCTTCGCCGGCCGGCCGGTCGGCCGCATGGGCGCCGTCCGCCAGACCGATCTGCGCGGCCTCCAGTTCGTTGCGGGTCAGCGTGCCGGTCTTGTCGGTGCAGATCACGCCGACCACGCCCAGCGTCTCCACCGCCGGCAGCCGGCGGATGACCGCGTGGCGCCGCGCCATGCGCTGCACGCCGACCGCCAGGGTGATGGTGATGATCGCGGGCAGACCCTCGGGAATCGCCGCCACCGCCAGCGCCACACCGGCCATGAAGCCCTCGGCCAGCGGCGTGCCGTGCAGGCCCCAGCCCAGCGCGACCATCGCCGCCGACACCGTCACGATCGCCACCGACAGCGCCCGGGCAAAGCGCGCGATCTCGCGCAACAGCGGTGTGGTCAGCGTCTGCACCCGCCCCAACAGGCTGCTGATGCGGCCGAGTTCGGTGGCGCTCGCGGTGGCCACCACCACGCCCGCGCCCTGCCCGCCGGCCACCATGGTGCCGGCATAGGCCATGCCGACCCGCTCGGCCAGGGCGGCGTCCTCCGCCACCGCCGTGGTGCGTTTCTCCACCGGCACCGACTCGCCGGTCAGCGCCGCCTCGTCGAGGCGCAGGCCATGGCTCTCGATCAGCCGCAGATCCGCCGGCACGCGGTCGCCGGCCTTGAGCAGCACCACATCGCCGGGCACCAGCCGTTCGGCATCGAGCGTGCGCCGATGGCCATCGCGCAGCACGCGCGCCTTCGGCGCCAACATCCGGCCGATGGCCTCCATGGCGCGCTCGGCCTTGCCCTCCTGCACGAAACCGATCAACGCATTGACCACCACCACGCCGAAGATCACCGCCGCGTCGACCGGATGGCCGAGCGCCGCCGCCGCCACACCGGCCACCAACAGCAGGTAGATCAGCACGTTGTGGAACTGCGCCAGCAGTCGCTGCCAGGCCGGACGAGGCGGCGCGGACGGCAGGGCGTTGGGACCGTACTCGGCCAGGCGACGGTCGGCATCGTCACCACGCAGACCGCCGCGATGGGTGCACAGGACCGACAGGCACTCGTCGACCGGCAACGCGTGCCAGGCGGGCGAGGAGGCGCGGGAGGCCGGGGATTCGGGCATGGCGGGCAGGCACGCAAGAACCGGCCCGCAGTCTAGCCGCAACCGGCACACGCCGGCCCGACCTGGATCAAACGGGGCGGTTTGCCACGCCCGGCCGGTCAGGCCGCGTCGAGGATGCGGTTCCAGCCTGCCAGCCGGTCGGCGAAGCGGGCGAACAGCGCCCCGGTATCGCCCGCGATCTCGACCTTCTCGATGGCGTCGCCGCCCTGGATGGCATCGACCACGTCCTGGCCTTCCAGCACGGTGCCGAACACGCTGTGGCGGCCGTCCAGCCAGGGGCAGTCGACGTGGGTGATGAAGAACTGACTGCCGTTGGTGCCGGGGCCGGCATTGGCCATCGACAGCACGCCGCGGGTGTGGCGCAGCTCGGGATGGAACTCGTCCTCGAAGCGGTAGCCCGGACCACCGCGGCCACTGCCCTCGGGGCAGCCGCCCTGGATCATGAAATCGGCGATGACGCGATGGAAGGTCAGCCCATCGTAGAAGCCGCGGCGCGCGAGGTTGACGAAGTTGGCCACGGTCAACGGGGCCTTGTCGGCATGCAGCCGGACGCGGATGGCGCCGCGCGCGGTGGTGAAGGTGGCGGTCAGGTCGGTCATGGGCAGGGTCCGGGACTGAGGTTGCGGAAACGGCCGCCGGGGCGCCGGGCAGCCAGGCAGGCTTGGCAGCTGCATAGGGTGCCACAGGTTCCGGGGCGACAGGCGGGCATTCACCCCGGACGGGTATAATGGCCGGCTACCTTTCCAGCTGCCTTGGCGCCC
>JBEQAM010000191.1:0-4847 GCA_041640375.1 Rehaibacterium sp.
AACGCCGGCCAGATCGGCGCCGCCCCGCCCGGCAACTGGCGGCCCAGGCCGGTTTGACGGCAAACTAGAGCCTTTGCTCGACCGGCGACGGTCACCGATACGGAGGCTACATGGGATTCCTGCAGGGCAAGCGCGCGCTCATCACCGGCATCGCCAGCCAGCGTTCGATCGCCACCGGCATCGCCGAGGCGATGCACCGCGAAGGCGCCGAACTCGCTTTCACTTACCAGAACGACAAGCTCAGGTCGCGCGTCGAAGACGCCGCCAGGGAGTTCGGTTCCGAGATCGTGCTGCCACTCGACGTCAGCGACGACGCGCAGATCGACGCCCTGTTCGCGGAACTGGGCAGGCGCTGGGACGGCTTCGACATCCTCGTCCATGCCATCGCCTACGCCCCCCGTGAAGCCATCGGCGGCGAGTTCCTCGCCGGCCTCGACCGCGAGGCGTTCCGCATCGCCCACGACATCTCCGCCTACAGCCTGGTCGCGTTGGCCAAGGCCGCCCGGCCAATGATGAAAGGCCGCAATGGCGCCATCGTCACGCTCAGCTACCTCGGCGCCGAGCGCGCGCTCGCCAACTACAACGTGATGGGCGTGGCCAAGGCCAGCCTGGAAGCCTGCGTGCGCTACCTGGCGCTCAACCTCGGCGCCGAGGGCACCCGCGTCAACGCGATCTCGGCCGGCCCGATCAAGACGCTCGCCGCCTCCGGTGTGGCTGATTTCCGCAAGATGCTGCACCACGTCGAGCGGTACTCGCCGCTGCGCCGCAACGTCACCATCGAGGATGTCGGCAACGTCGCCGCCTTCATCTGCTCCGACCTGGCAGCCGGCATCACCGGCGAGGTCACCTACGTCGACGCCGGCTACAACATCCTCGGCATGACCGGCCTCGACGTCGACTGATCCGACCCGCACGCGATAACGGAAAAGGCCCGGCATTGCCGGGCCTTTTCCTTGCTCTCTCGATCACGGCAGCTGCGTTCAGAGCCGCTCCTCGGCCACTGCGACCGGGAACTGCCTGCGCAGCGCATCGATGTAGGCCTGGACCTCGATCGCCGACTGGGCGCGCGCCAGCTGCTGCTTGAGCGCGCTGCGGAACGTGGCGTCCAAGGCAGTCGGATCGCCGTCGCGCACAGCCGACACCGCGAGCAGCACATGGCTGTCGCCGCCGAGGGCGACGGAACCCACGCTGACCTGCCCCTCGGCAGGACGCGGCAGGCGGAATGCCTCGTCCATGATCGCGCGATCCAGGCCACCCGTGACGCGATCGACATCACGCGCCTGCTGCACCTGGGCGCCGACTTCCGCTGCCAGCACGGCCAGTTCCTCACCCGCACGGGCACGCGCCAGCAGCGTCTCGGCCTGCTTGCGGGCTGCCTCCGCGCGGCGCTCGGCGCGGATTTCGTCCTCGATGCGGTCGCGCACTTCCGCCAACGGCAGCGGCTCGGACGGTTCGTGTTCGGCGACGCGGACAACGACGATCCGGTTCGGGCTGAGCTCGATCGGGCCGCTGATGTTCCGCTCCTCGAGCACGTCGCGCGAGAACGCCGCCTCGATCACCGCCGGATTGGCAGCGATCCCGGTGCCACCGTCGCGGCCGAACGGTTCGGTGCGCTTGAGTTCGAGCCCGAGAGCTTCCGCGGCCGATGCCAGCGAGGTCGGATCGCGGTAGGTCTGATCGAGCAGGCGGCCGCTGAGCTCGCTGAAGGCGCGCTCGCGCTCGGATTCGAGCAACTCCCGCTCCAGCGTGTCACGCACCTCGGCGAACTCCTGTACCTCACCCTCGCGCACGTCACGCAGCAGAATCACGTGCCAACCGTCGCTGGTGCGTACCGGCTCGCTCACGCCGCCGATCTCCAGCGCATACAGTGCGCGCTCGAAGTCCGCATCGAGCAGGCCCTGCTCGATCCAGCCGATATCACCACCATCGTTGCGCGAACCAATGTCGTCGGAATGCTCGCGGGCCAGTTCGGCGAAGTCGGCGCCCTCACGCGCCTGGCGGGCGAGGTCGGCGGCGCGGTCACGCGCGCGCTGCTCGGTCGCGGCGTCGGCATTGGCAGGCACCTGGATCAGGATGTGCGAGGCCAGGCGCTGCTCCGGCTCGACGAACCTGGCACGCTGCTCCTCATAGCGGTCACGCAGGGTCCGCTCATCGAGCGTGGTCGGCACGGCGATGTCTGCCGCATCGATCTCGACGTACTCCAGCCAGACGCGCTCGGGGCTGCGGTAGCGGTCCATACGGTCGGCGTACCAGGCCTGCACCTGCTCGTCGGTCACCGCTTCGTCCACGTCCCGCGGCACGGGCAGTGCCAGATAGTCGATATCGCGGCGCTGGTCACGCAGGCGTATGAAAGCGTCGAGGTCGGCATCGCTCACGAAGGCGGAGCGCGCGATCTGGTTCGGCAGCAGCTGGCGCACCAAGTCTTCGCGCAGCTGGCGCTCGAAACCGCTGATCGTCATCCCCTGCGACTGCAGCAGCAGACGGTACTGGGTCTGATCGAAACGCCCATCCACCTGGAACGCCGGGATGTTCATGATCTCGCGCGCGACCACCGCGTCGGGCACGACCACACCGTCGCGTTCGGCGGCGATCAGCAACAGCTGCTCCTCGATCAGCGCATCCAGCACCTGCCGCTTGACGGTGATGTCATCGAACTGGCGCGGGTCGTAGGCGTCACCGAGCGTCTGCCGCATGCGCTGCCGGTACTGCTCGAAACGGCTGCGGAACTCGTCCTGCGAGATCTCGCGGGTGTCCTTGCCGAACTGCCACCAGGGCGCAGGAATCTCGATCTTCGCGACCCAGGTCGCCACCTGCGCCGAGAAGTAGTTGTTCACCCCGAAGAAGGCGAACGGGATGATCAACAGACCCACGATGACGAATGCGAGCCATCCCGACGTGGTCTTCTCGCGAAGTTTCTGGAGCATGATCGGACTTACCCGTGCTGTGCGGGCCCGGAGCTACCGGGCCCTAAAAAAAAGAGGGCGCCTTTGCGGGGCGCCCTCAGTGTAGTGGCGGAGTGGACGGGACTCGAACCCGCGACCCCCGGCGTGACAGGCCGGTATTCTAACCGACTGAACTACCACTCCGCTGTCCTGTCGATGAAGGCTGCGCATTCTACGCAGATTTCATCGTTTGTAAATGGTGGGTGCTGAGGGTTTCGAACCCCCGACCCTCGCCTTGTAAGGGCGACGCTCTACCGCTGAGCTAAGCACCCTTCGGCGCGAGCCGCTCAGTTTACAGCGTCCTTGAGCGCCTTGCCAGCCTTGAAGCCGGGCACCTTCGAGGCCTTGATCTTGATCGTCTGGCCGGTGCGCGGATTGCGACCGGTACGGGCGGCGCGCTTGCGAACCTGGAAGGTACCGAAACCCACGAGGGTCACGGAATCACCCTTCTTGAGCGCCTTCTTGATGACTTCGATCATCGCGTCGACCGCACGACCTGCGTCTGCCTTCGACAGCTCGGCGGCGCCGGCAACCGCACCAATGAAATCGGCTTTGTTCATTATCGGACTCCCTGAGCGAGTTCTACCCGCAGTTCGTTCCAACCGGGCTCCCCCCATCCGGTCTCCCCGACGGTTCACCCGATCGACCTGAGCCGCGATTCCTGCGTTGCGAGCAGCTACCGCGGTTGCAGCGATTTATACCAGTGCCCCCCATGGGGCGCAACAAGAAAACCAAGGTTTCATGCGGCTTCCAAGGCATCCGGATCGTTACGTCGAGAGGCGCGCGATCCGGACAGGCGCTTGCGCATTCAGTGGGTTCGTGCCGCGGCGGCAGGGTCGCGCAGCTTGGCCGCATCGCCCTCGTCGCCGGCCTCGGGCGTCTTGCCCTCGCCAGGCGTCAGGGGCCGCTCGAGCGCGATGTCCAGCACTTCGTCGATCCAGCGCACGGCCACGATCTTGAGATCGCTGGTGACGTTCCTGGGAATGTCCGCGAGATCCTTCTTGTTCTCTTCGGGAATGATCACCGTGCGGATACCGCCGCGCAGTGCCGCGAGCAACTTCTCCTTGAGTCCACCGATGGGCAGGACGCGTCCACGCAGGGTGATCTCGCCGGTCATCGCCACGTCGGCGCGTACTGGAATCTTGGTCAATGCCGACACCAGCGCGGTCGCCATGGCGATGCCGGCGCTCGGGCCGTCCTTGGGCGTCGCTCCCTCCGGCACGTGCACGTGGAGGTCGAGCTTCTGGTGGAAATCGGGGTCGATGCCCATGCGCTCGGCGCGCGCGCGCACCACGCTGAAGGCAGCCTTCACCGACTCCTGCATCACGTCGCCCAGCTGGCCGGTCAGGATCATGCTGCCCTTGCCGGGCACCAGCGTCGCCTCGATCTGCAGCAGGTCACCGCCGACCTCGGTCCAGGCCAGACCGGTAACCAGGCCGATCTCGTTCTGCTGCTCGGCGCGGCCGAAATCATAACGACGCACGCCCAGATACTTCTCGAGATTCTTGGGCGTCACCAGCAGCGCCGTGTCGCGCGCCTTGCCCTTCTTCGCCGGCTTCGGCCCGGCCAGCGCGATCTCCTTCACCACCTTGCGGCAGATCTTGGCGATCTCGCGCTCGAGATTGCGCACGCCGGATTCGCGCGTGTAGTAACGCACGATGTCGCGCAACGCCGCCTCGCTCACCTTGAGCTCTTCCGGCTTCAGGCCATTGGCCTTGAGCTGCTTGGGCAGCAGATAGCGCAGGGCGATGTTGAGCTTCTCGTCCTCGGTGTAGCCCGGAATGCGGATGACCTCCATGCGGTCGAGCAGCGGGCCGGGGATGTTCAGCGAGTTGGAGGTCGCGACGAACATCACCTCGGACAGGTCGAGGTCGACTTCCAGGTAATGGTCGTTGAAGGCGTGAT
>JBEQAM010000192.1:0-681 GCA_041640375.1 Rehaibacterium sp.
GTGCCGACGCCGACCAACGGCACGTTGCCGGGCAGCGCGAGCGTGGCCGGCGCGCCGATCCGCTCCTCACCCAGGGGCGAGACCAGCCCCTCCGCGTCGCGGCCGAACAGACCGGCGTAGACCTCGCCCATGCGCGCATCGATCGCGGCCAGGATGCTGTCATGCCCTTCGGCTTCGAGCGCCAGCGCGGCCAGTGTGGACACCGCCAGCACCGGGCGATCCAGCGCCAGCGCCAGGCCCTGCGTGATGGCGACCGCCAGCCGCACGCCGGTGAAGGCGCCCGGCCCGCGGCCGCAGGCGATGGCGTCGAGTTGCGAGCGCGCGAGGCCGGCTTCCGCCAGCAGGGCTTGTGCCCACGGCAGCACCAACTCGGTGTGCCGGCGTGGCGCGACCTCATGGCGCTCAAGCACCTCGCCGTCCACCCACAGCGCCACCGAGCAGGCCTCGGTGGCGGTTTCGATGGCGAGCAGGTTCATGCGGACTCCGATAGCACGCGGTCGGCGGCGCGGGCGAAAAAGGCTTTCACGTCGTCGAGGCTGCGGGTGCGCGGCAGCGGCGGCAGGCTGTCGAGGAACACCCGGCCGTAGCGCTTGCCGAGCAGGCGCGGGTCGCACAGCACCAGCACGCCGCGGTCGGCATGGGTACGGATCAAGCGGCCGGCGCCCTGCTTGAGGCCGATCA
>JBEQAM010000192.1:691-4846 GCA_041640375.1 Rehaibacterium sp.
GATCACCGCGCTCGGCAACTGCTCGTCGCGGAAAGCGTTGCCGCCGCCACGGCGCACCGCCTCCAGCCGCGCCTCCAGCACCGGGTCGTCGGGCGCGGCGAACGGCAGCCGGTCGATGACCACCACGCTCAAGGCCTCGCCGGCCACGTCCACGCCCTCCCAGAAACTCGCCGCGCCCAGCAGCACGCCGTTGCCCGAGGCGCGGAACCGTTCCAGCAGCACGTTGCGCGGCGCGCTGCCCTGCACGAACAGCGGCCACGGGCCGTCGGCCAGCCGCTCGGCAGCCTCGCGCAAGGCGCGGTGCGAAGTGAACAGCAGGAAGGCACGGCCGTGGGAGGCCTCCAGCACCGGCCACACCGCATCGAGCATGGCGGCGGTGTAGTCGCGCGAATTGGGCTCGGGCAGACCGCGCGGCAGGTAGCACAGCGCCTGCGTCGGCCAGTCGAACGGGCTGGGCTCGAGCAGCGTGGCGTACTCGCCGAGGCCGAGCTTGCGGGCGATGTGGTGGAATTGCCCGCCGACCGCCAATGTCGCCGAGGTGAAGATCCACGCCGCGCCACTGCGCTCGCGGAAGGCACGCAGCGGGCCGGCGACGTCCAGCGGCGTGCGTTGCAGGGTGAAGCCGCGCTGGGTCAGCTCGTACCAGCGCACGTCGAAGTCCCTGCGCGACGGCGCCTCCTGCTCCTCGCCCGCCGTCTCCTCGCCTGTCTCGACGAAGCGCCAGCGCGCCAGCCGCGCGCCGATGTCGGCGATGCGCTCGCGGCAGGCGGCGAAGCCGGGGCTGGCCTCGGCCAGCGTGGCGAGCGCGTCGTGCAGCGCATGCATCGCGTCGGCCAGCGCATCCAGCCCGTCTTCCAGCCCCGGCTCGGCCAGCAGTCGCCCCTGCGGGCCGCGCGGCGGCAGCGTCTGCATCGCCAGGCGCAGCTCGCGCAATTGCTGCTCCAGCGCACGCACCGGCGCCTGCACGGTGGCGAGCGCGCCGGTCACCGACCTGCATTCGGCCAGGGCGTCGCGCGCCAGGTCGTTCAACATCCGCGCGCTCACCGCCTCGCCGAAGAACTGGCTGGCCAGTTCGGGCAACTGATGCGCCTCGTCGAGCACGAAGCTCTGCGCGCCGGGCAGGATCTCGCCGAAGCCCTCCTGCTTGAGCGCCAGATCCGCCAGCAGCAGATGGTGATTCACCACCACCAGATCGGCCGCCTGCGCCTGCTGGCGCGCGCGCACCACGAAGCACTCGTCCCAGAACGGGCACTCGCTGCCCAGGCAGTTCTCGGTGTTGGAGGTGATCGCCGGCCACAGCGGCGAGTCCTCGGGCAGGTCGGCCAGTTCGGCGAGATCGCCGCGCCGGGTGCCTCGGCTCCACGCCACCACGCGCTGGAACTGCGATGCCTGTTCGCGCGAGGCGAAGCGCGCCTCGCCCTTGGCCTGCTCCATGCGGTACAGGCACAGGTAATTGGCGCGGCCCTTGAGCAGTGCGGTCTTGAGGCCGACACCGAGCGCCTCGCGCACGCGCGGCAGGTCGCGATGGTAGAGCTGGTCCTGCAAGGCCCGGGTGCCGGTGGAGACGATCACCCGCTGCCCCGACAACAGCGCCGGCACCAGGTAGGCGTAAGTCTTGCCGGTGCCGGTGCCGGCCTCGGCCACCAGCGTGCCGCGGGTATCCATCGCCTCGCTGATGGCGACGGCGAGCTGCTGCTGCGCCGCACGCGGGACGTAGCCCGGCAGCCTCCCGGCCAGCGGGCCGTCGGCCGCCAGGGCGGCGGCGGTACGGGCGGTGAGGGAGGTCACGGGGGAGCCGGAGTCGGGGATTCGGGATTCGGATTCGGGATTCGAACGCGCCGGCGTGGCGGATGCGTCCGCGCCGGATGGCGGGGAGCGTAACGGGCATCGGGGTGTGGAACAAAACCGCTTTGGCGGGTCCGGCCGCGTGCCGTATGAATCCCGACCCCCGGGCCCGTCACATCCTGACCGGCGGCTCGACCGTGCACTGCGCCAGCTTCTCGCGCGCCAGCGCGGCGTGCTCGTCCTGCGCGTGCAGTTCGTAGATCACCCGCAGCGCGGTCCAGTTGCGCCGACACAGCGGGCCCAGGCGCGGACCGAGATGATACGAGCGACTGGCCAGCTCCACCGCTTCGGTCCAGGCCTGACGGTGGATCGCCAGCTCGGCGGCATGCTGCAGCAGTTCCGGATCGTCGGGCACGATCTCCAGCGCCCGGGCGAGCACGGCGGCCGCCTGCCGGTACTTGCCGGCGCGCTCCAGCCGCTCGACTTCCTCGCGCAGGTCTTCGATCTGCGGGTCACGCAGCGGTGACACCGCCAGTGCGTCGTCGGCCTCGGCGGCGGCGCGCACCTGCGCCACCAGGTCACGCACCGGTGGCGCAGGCGGCTTGGTGGCCTGCTGCGCGGGCGGCGACGGCGGGGTGGTGCAGGCCGCCAGCAGCAACGCGCCGGCCAGTGGGGTCCATCGTTTCATCGGTTGCGTTCTCCAAAGCCCAGCCAGTCGCGCAGGCGATCCACGGTACAGCCGCGATGGTACGGTGGCAGGTAGCCGGCGACGAAGGCGACGCGCAGGGCGCCGGGGCAGTCGTTCTCGGTGGTGGCGAATTCTTCCCGATCCACCCAGGCCCATTCCAGCCCCTCGCCATCGACCTGCAGCGGCGCACTGGGCAGCTTGCGGAACAGCGCCGACCACACCCGCATCGCGCCGGTGGCGCCGTACAGGCCGGTGGCCTCGTTGCGGTCGTTGCCGACCCAGACCACGGCGAGGTGGCTGCCGGTGTAACCGGCGAACCAGCTGTCGCGGCTGTCGTTGCTGGTGCCGGTCTTGCCGGCCGCCTGCAGGTGGCCGAGTCCGTCGGCGAGCAGTTGCCGGCCGGTGCCGCTGGTCACCGCCTCCTGCAGGCCGAGCGCGACCAGTTGGGCAGCGATGGCGTCGCCGCGCTGGGCCGGGGCGATGTCGACGTCGTAGCGCTTCAGCGGCCGGCCTTCGGCATCGAGCACGCCGCGCACGGCGCGCAACGGCTGGATCTGCCCCCCGGAGGCGAGGAACTGATACAGCTGCGCCACC
Organism: Rehaibacterium sp.; assembly: GCA_041640375.1. Taxonomy (GTDB): domain Bacteria; phylum Pseudomonadota; class Gammaproteobacteria; order Xanthomonadales; family Xanthomonadaceae; genus Rehaibacterium. Next base: position 3,759 of record JBEQAM010000192.1, read on the forward strand.
GCCAACGGGCTGAGGTCGACGCTGCCCAGGATCAGCGAGGGATTGGGCTGCGCCTTCACGCCGCCCAGCACCTGCAACAGCTGCGCCAGACGCTCCACGCCCACGTCCAGCCCGACCCGCACGGTCGCCTGGTTGTAGGACTTGGCCAGCGCCTCGCGCAGCCAGACCCGACCGTGGCTCCTGCCGTCGGAATTCTCCGGCATCCAGTGCCTGCCATTGGCCAACCGCACCTGGATCGGCGCGTCCTCCACCGGCGTGGCCAGCGAGTACCGCCCGGGCTGGGCCAGCGCCAGCATGTAGACGAAGGGCTTGAGCAGCGATCCGACCGGCCGCCGCGCCTCCAGCGCGCGGTTGAAGCCGTGCTGGTCGACCAGGCGGTTGCCGACCACCGCCATCACCTCGCCGCTGCGGGTGTCGGTGACCACCAGGCCGGCCTGCAGCTCGGGCCGGTGCTTGCTGGCGAGGCTCGCCAGCGTGTCCTTGACCGCGGCTTCGGCGAAGTGCTGCGCCGAAGGCGCGAGCGTGGTGTGGATACTCAGACCGGCGCCGCGCAGCGCCTCGGCCGGGTAGTCGCGGGCCAGCTGCTCGCGCACCAGGTCCATGAAGGCCGGGTGGCGGTTGGCGGCCACGCCCGGACGCGGAGTGACCCCGAGTGGGGCGGCCTTGGCGCGCTGCTGCTCGGCGGCGTCGACCAGGCCGGTCTCGGCGAAGGCGTCGATGACCAGGTTGCGGCGGCGGATGGCGCGTTCCGGATAGCGGCGCGGGTCGTGGTAGCTCGGCCCCTGGATCAGGCCGATCAGCAGGGCGATCTCCTGCGTGCGCAGCGCGCGCACGTCGCGGCCGAACCAGAACTCGGCTGCCGCGGCGACGCCGTGGATCGCCTGCCCGCCCTGCTGCCCCAGGTACACCTGGTTGAGATAGGCCTCCAGGATGCGCCGCTTGTCGAAGCGCGCCTCGATGATCAGCGCGTGCAGCGCCTCGTTGAACTTGCGCGCGGCGGTCTGCTCGCGGCTCAGGAACAGGCTGCGCACCAGCTGCTGGGTCAGCGTGCTGCCGCCCTGGCGCACCTCACCCTCGCGCAGGTTGAC
>JBEQAM010000193.1:0-4779 GCA_041640375.1 Rehaibacterium sp.
CGATCGCGACGCCGTGCTCGCCGCGCTGCGCCCGATCCTCGAGGACGACGACAAGCCCAAGGTCGGCCAGCACGGCAAGTACGACCTGCACGTGCTGCGCCGGCACGGCGTGCAGGTGCGCGGCTACGCGCACGACACCATGCTGGAATCCTTCGTGCTCAACTCCACCGCCAGCCGCCACGACATGGACACGCTGGCGCGGCGCCATCTCGGTTACGAGACGATCAAGTACGAGGACGTCGCCGGCAAGGGCGCCAGGCAGATCCCGTTCCCGCAGGTCGCGCTGGAGCGCGCCACTGCCTATGCCGCCGAGGACGCCGACGTCACCTTGCGCCTGCACCGCGCGCTGCACGCCAAACTCGCCGCCGAGCCGACACTGGAGAAGGTCTACCGCGAGATCGAGATGCCGCTGGTGCCGGTGTTGGCGCGGATGGAGGCCAACGGCGTACTGGTCGATGCCGACGAGCTGCGCCGCCAGAGCAGCGCACTGGCCAAGCGCATGCACGCCGCGCAGCAGCAGGCCCACGAGATCGCCGGACGCAGCTTCAATCTCGACTCGCCCAAGCAATTGCAGGCGATCCTGTTCGACGAGCTGAAGCTGCCGGTGATGGTGAAGACGCCGACCGGCCAGCCGTCCACCAACGAGGAGGCGCTGGAGGCGATCGCCGACGAGCACCCGCTGCCGCGGCTGATCCTGGAATACCGCGGCCTGGCCAAGCTGCGCTCGACCTACACCGACAAGCTGCCCGAAGCGATCAACCCACACACCGGCCGTGTGCACACCAGCTACCACCAGGCCGGCGCGGCCACCGGTCGGCTGGCGTCCTCGGACCCGAACCTGCAGAACATCCCGATCCGCACCGAGGACGGCCGCCGCATCCGCCAGGCCTTCGTCGCGCCGGAGGGGCGCCGCATCGTCGCCTGCGACTACTCGCAGATCGAGCTGCGGATCATGGCCCACCTGTCGGAGGATCCCGGTCTGGTGGCGGCCTTCGAGGGCGGGCAGGACATCCATCGCGCCACCGCCAGCGAGGTGTTCGGCGTGCCGCTGGCGCAGGTCGACGGCAACCAGCGCCGCGCCGCCAAGGCGATCAACTTCGGCCTGATGTACGGCATGAGCGCCTTCGGCCTGGCGCGCCAGCTCGGCATCGACCGCGGCCAGGCGCAGGACTACATCGCGTTGTACTTCGCCCGCTACCCCGGCGTGCGCGAGTTCATGGAGCGCACCCGCGAGCAGGCCAGGGCGAAGGGCTACGTCGAGACGGTGTTCGGCCGCCGGCTTTACCTGAACGACATCCACGCCCGCAACCAGGGCCTGCGCGCCGCCGCCGAGCGCGCCGCGATCAACGCACCGATGCAGGGTACCGCCGCCGACATCATCAAGCGCGCCATGATTTCCGTGGACGCCTGGCTGACGGAACACGCCGCGCGCGCCCTGATGATCATGCAGGTGCACGACGAGCTGGTGTTCGAGGTCGAGGCCGGCTTCGTCGACACCCTGTTGACCGAGGTGAAACAGCGGATGCAGGGTGCAGCGCGGCTGCGGGTGCCGCTGGTGGTCGACGCCGGGGTGGGCGCCAACTGGGATCAGGCGCACTGAACGAGCGGCGGGTCCGTCCGCCCGCACCGGCTCGGAAAGCCCCGGAGAATCAGCGCCCTGCGGGGCGGCCGGCGCGAACGCTGAATCGAGAATAAATATTAGTGCGCGTTAACGGCATTCTTCACGAACCATCAAGTCCGACAGTGGTCAGATGCCATCGACGGGTGCAACGCCCGTCGATGGATCGCTCACTCCCCTGAGTGGATCCCGGAAGGTCGGTTTCTCCCCAGACCGCCCTTCCTCCCCCCGAACCCCGCGGGCTTCCCCTGGCCCGCGGGGTTTTTTATCGCCTGCCGGCTGGCGCGAGCGCGGCCTCAGGGGGCCTCGGCCAGCCAGTCGCGCGCGACCAGGTAGTCGGCCAGCCGCGCCTCGGGCGAGCCGGGCTCGGGCTGGTAGCCGTACTCGAAGCGCACCAGCGGCGGCAGGCTCATCAGGATGCTCTCGGTGCGGCCGCCCGACTGTAGGCCGAACAGCGTGCCGCGGTCCCAGACCAGGTTGAACTCGACATAGCGACCGCGCCGGTAGAGCTGGAACTGCCGCTCGCGCTCGCCGTAGGGCGTGTCCTTGCGGCGTGCCACCAGCGGCAGCCAGGCGTCGAGGAAGCCGTCGCCGACCGCGCGGGTGTAGCCGAAGCAGGCCTCGAAGCCGCCCTCGTCGAGGTCGTCGTAGAACAGGCCGCCGACGCCGCGCGCCTCGCCGCGATGCTTGAGGAAGAAATAGCGGTCGCACCAGTCCTTGTGCGCACGGTAGCGCGCCTCGCCGCCATAGGGTTCGCACAGCCGGCGTGCGGTCTGGTGCCAGTGGCGGATGTCCTCGTCGAACGGGTAGAACGGGGTCAGGTCGAAGCCGCCGCCGAACCACCACACCGGGTCGCGGCCCGCGGGCCGGGCCTCGAAGTAGCGCACGTTCATGTGCGTGGTCGGCAGGTAGGGGTTGCGCGGGTGGAACACCAGCGACACGCCCATCGCTCGCCACGGCGCACCGGCCAGCGCCGGGCGGTGCGCGCTGGCCGAGGGCGGCAGGGTGGCGCCGCGCACGTCGGAAAAGCCGATGCCGGCCTGCTCGAACACCCGGCCCTGCTTCATCACCCGCGAGCGTCCGCCACCGCCCTCGGCACGCTCCCATTCGTCCTGCACGAAGCGGCCTTCGCCGTCGGCGGCCTCGATGGCGGCACAGATGCGGTCCTGCAGCTCGCGCAGGTAGTCGTGGACGGCGGCGATGTCGGGCATGGGCGGGTATCGCTGGCGGTCGGCGCGGATTCTAGCGCCATCGACGCGAAAACCCGGCGCGGGGCCGGGCTTTCGCGAATCGTGCAGCCGGGCAGGCGCAGGTCACTTCGGCGTCTTCAGCGCCCGCTCGAACAGCTCGAAGATGCGCCGGTACTGGTCGTACCAGCTTTCCGGGTGCTGGTAGGCGTGGCGCTCGAGCGGATAGCTGGCCAGTTCCCAGTCGTGCTTCTTGAGCTCGATCAGCCGCTGCGCCAGCCGTACCGAGTCCTGGTAGAGCACGTTGTCGTCGATCATGCCGTGGCTGATCAGCAGGTGGCCCTGGAGGCGCTCGACATACTCGATCGGCGAGGACTTGCGGTAGGCCTCGGGGTCGATGTCCGGCGTGTTGAGGATGTTCGAGGTGTACTCGTGGTTGTACATCGCCCAGTCGGTGACCGGGCGCAGCGCGGCGCCGGCGTGGAACCGCTCGGGCTCGCGGAACATCGCCATGAAGGTCATGAAGCCGCCGTAGCTGCCGCCGTAGATGCCGACCCGGTCGCGGTCGCCCTGGTGCTGTTCGACCAGGTAGTCGATGCCGTCGAGGTAGTCCTCCAGCTCGGGGTGGCCCATCTGCCGGTAGATCGCGGTGCGCCAGTCGCGGCCGTAGCCGGCCGAGCCGCGGAAGTCCATGTCGAGCACGACATAGCCGTGCTGCACCAGCAGCTGGTGGAACATCTGCTCGCGGAAGTACACCGGCCAGCGCGCGTGCACGTTCTGCAGGTAGCCGGCGCCGTGCACGAACAGGGCGATCGGGTACTTCTTGCCGGGTTCGAGTTCGGCCGGGCGGTACAGCTTGGCCCAGACATGCCCGGCGCCGTGCTTGGAGGGCACCTGGACGAATTGGGGGGCCAACCAGTCGCGTGCCCGGTACGCCGCGCTGCGGGTGTCGGTGAGCCTGCGCACCTCGCCGCCGCTCGCCGCCATCACCGCCAGCTGCGGCGGCACGTGGCTGGACGACCAGCGCAGCAGCACCTGCGATTCGTCCGGCGACAGGACGAAGCTCTCCACCCCGTCGAGGTCGGTGAGCTCGACGACGGTGTTGCTGGCCAGGTCGAGCCGGCACAGCTCCCAGTCGCCCGGCCAGCGGCGGTTGCACAGGAAGAAGGCGCGGCTGCCATCGGCGGACAGCACCGGGCTGTCGACCTCCCAGCGCCCCTCGGTGCGGCGCTGCGGGCGCTGACCGGGGACCACGGTATACAGGTGCGAGTAGCCGGATTCTTCCGAGAGGAACCACAACGTGCGGCCGTCCGGCAGCCAGCCGAAGTCGTTGAAGGCCCAGTTGATCCAGGCCGGGTCGGTCAGGCGGTGCACCGGCACCAGCGCCTTCTTTGCGAAGTCGACGGTGGCGATCCAGCGGTCCTTGTTGTCGGTGGCGCGCAGCATGACGGCGACGTTGGCGCCGTCGGCGCTCCAGCGCACGCCATCGACACGGACGCGGCGGTTGCCGGTCTGCGGTTCCTTGCCGGCGGCGCGGCGCAGGTCGGCGAGAGGATCGACGGCGATGCCGGGCAGCGGATCGAGCGTGAGTTCGGTCGCGTTGCCGCCGGCCAGGTCGACCAGTCGCAGGCCATGGCCCAACGGCGGATTGCGGCCGACGCGGGTGCGCACGTCCTCGAACTCCTCGTAGCCGGACTCGGTGACGTACTTGGGCATCTGGCCGCGGCGGCCGCGGTCGCCGTTCTTCGGCTCGGTGACGGCGATCGCGTAATGGCCGGCCGGCGACAGCGCGCTGCGCACCAGCTGCAGGCCGTCGCCCAGATACACCGGTGCGGCGGCGCGGCTGGCGTCGGCGCGGCGCAGCGCCTCGCCGCGCTCGCGCAGGCCGTCGCGCTGGTCCTTCTCGCGCTTGAGGGTGGCGATCAGGCGCAGCTGCATGTCGCGCAGGTAGTCCTCGGCCGGTGGCGCGGCCGG
>JBEQAM010000194.1:0-4765 GCA_041640375.1 Rehaibacterium sp.
CCTGCTCGAAGCCGTTCATCACCGAGATCGTCGTGATCAGTGCGATCACGCCGACCGCGATGCCCAGCATCGAGACCGCCGAGATGAAGGAGATGAAGTGATTGCGGCGCTTGGCGCGGGTATAGCGCAGGCCGATGGAAAGCGAGAGGGGATGGAACACGTCGGCCTCGAAGGTCGGTTCGGCGCCTATCCTGCCACCAGCGGCAGCAGGGAATCACGCTTCGACAACCCGGACACCGCCAGCACCAGTGCCCGGCGTTGGTTCGCGTTCAGGGTGTCGGGCCACCACAGCAGGCGGTGGCTGCGTCCTTCCGCATCACGGCAGGTCAGCCGCAGTAGCGGGCCGCGTCGCTCGATGTCGAGCCGGACCAGTGTCACCACGCAGCCATCGCTCTCGAGCCGGCAGTCGCCCTCGTCCACCGGCAGGCACAGCACCGGGCGCGGACGCCGCCACTCGCGGACGATCAGGATGCCGGCCCAGGCCGGGCACAGCAGCATGGCCGGCCAGCGCAGACCGTCCGGCAGGCCGGACAGATGCAAGGACACGGCAGCGAGCAGACCCAGTGAACCCAGCGCGGCCAGCAGCCAGCGCGAGGGACGCCATTCAATGCGGCAGGGCGAGGATGCGTTCCACGATGCCATGGAGCTCCGTCTCCTCCACCGCCTCACGGCCCATGAACCAGCGCCACAGGCGATCGTCCTCGGTGTCGAGCAACCGCTCGAAGGCGGCGCGCTCGGCGGCGTCGGCGTGCGGCCAGCGATGGTCGAGGTAGCGCAGCATGAGCTGGTCCAGCTCGCGCATGCCGCGCCGGCAGCGCCAGCGCAGACGGCGCAGTTCGGCCTCGTCGTTCATCGCGTCCACAGCCCCCAGGCCAGTACGACCCACAATGCCCACAGTGCCAGGCCGCCCGCCACATACACGTAGAACCGATGCTTGACGCGGTTGTAGGTGCACTGGATCGCGCTGTGCGCGACGCGCAGGGCGACGAAGCCCCAGGCCAGGCCCAGCGTGAGCGCATCGACCTGGGCGGTCAGAAAGGCCACGACCAGCGCCAGATAGAACAGTACCGGCAGTTCGAACAGGTTGCGGAAATTGTCCGCGCCGCGGCTGTCGGTCAATCTCGCCGTCGCTTGCGAAGAAACGGCCACCGATTGCAGGCGGATACGCTCGCGCCGGATCTGCCCGATGCGCTGGAAGAACATCACCCACCAGACCACGAAGGTCAGCGCCGCCATCGCGAAGGCTGGCCAGAAGATCAGCACTGCATCCATCGCCTGTCCCTCCAGGGCTGGCCCGTATCGCGCCGCGGCAAGGCTCTCTCGAATCCCGAGGCCGGCTTTTCAGCCCCGCCGCTGCAGCATCAGCTTCTTGATCTCGCCGATCGCCTTGGCCGGGTTCAGGCCCTTCGGGCAGGTCCGGGTGCAGTTCATGATGGTGTGGCAGCGGTACAGGCGGAATGGATCTTCCAGCTCGTCCAGACGCGCGCCGGTATCCTCGTCGCGGGAATCGACGATCCAGCGGTAGGCCTGCAGCAGGATCGCCGGGCCCAGGTAACGGTCGCCGTTCCACCAGTAGCTCGGACAGGAGGTCGAGCAGCATGCGCACAGGATGCACTCGTACAGGCCGTCGAGCTTCTTGCGATCTTCCGGCGACTGCAGGCGCTCCTTGTCCGGCGGCGGTGCACTCTGGGTGCGCAGCCACGGGCGGATCGAGGCGTACTGGGCGTAGAAGTGGGTCAGGTCGGGCACCAGGTCCTTCACCACCGGCATGTGCGGCAGCGGGTAGATCGGCACCTCGGCCTTGCTGCAGTCCTCGATCGCCTTGGTGCAGGCGAGCGTGTTGGTGCCGTCGATGTTCATCGCGCACGAGCCGCAGATGCCCTCGCGGCAGGAGCGGCGGAAGGTCAGCGTCGGATCGATCTCGTTCTTGATCTTGATCAGCGCGTCCAGAACCATCGGCCCGCAGCTGCCCAGGTCCACCTCGTAGGTGTCCACGCGCGGATTGGCACCATCGTCCGGGTTCCAGCGGTAGACCTTGAAGGTGCGCACCTTGCCCTTCGGGTTCTTCGCCGGGAAGTGCTTGCCCTGGGTGACCTTGGAGTTCTTCGGAAGGGTGAATTCGGCCATGTGCTCGGGTCTCGGTTCGACATCACCTGCAGGAGCGGCTGCAGCCGCGGTCGCGGCTCAAGCCGCGCCCGCACATGAAAATCAATAGGTGCGGGCCTTCGGCGGCACCGGCTCGACGTCCTTGCTGAGCGTGTACATGTGGACCGGGCGGTAGTCGATCCGGGTGTCGCCCTTCTCGTCCACCCAGCACAGGGTGTGCTTGTGCCAGTTCACGTCGTCGCGCTCGGTGTAGTCCTCGCGCGCGTGGGCGCCACGCGACTCCTTGCGGTTCTCGGCCGATACCATGGTCGCCACCGCCTGGCCGAGCAGATTCTGCAGTTCCAGCGTCTCGATCAGGTCGGAATTCCAGATCAGGGAGCGGTCGCTGACCTTGACATCGGCGAAACCGGCGTGCACTTCCCGGATCTTTTTCACGCCCGCGATCAGTGTTTCGCCGGTACGGAACACGGCGGCATGTTCCTGCATCACGCGCTGCATGCGCAGGCGCAGCTCGGCGGTCGGCGTGCCGCCGTCGGCGTGGCGGACACGGTCCAGGTTGGCCAGCGCCTTGTCGCAGGCCGAGGCCGGCAGGGTCTTGTGCGGCGCACCCGGGCGGATCGTCTCGGCGCAACGGTTGGCCACCGCGCGGCCGAACACGACCAGGTCGAGCAGCGAGTTCGAACCCAGGCGGTTGGCGCCATGCACCGACACACAGGCGGCCTCGCCGATGGCGTAAAGACCCGGCACCACGGTGTCCGGGTTGCCGTCCTTCAGGGTGACGACCTCGCCGTGGTAGTTGGTCTGCAGGCCGCCCATGTTGTAGTGGACCGTGGGCAGCACCGGGATCGGCTCGCGGGTGACGTCCACGCCGGCGAAGATCTTGGCCGTTTCGGCGATGCCCGGCAGGCGCTCATGGATGACCTCCGGCCCCAGGTGCATCAGGTTCAGGTGGATGTGGTCGGCGTGCTCGCCGACGCCGCGACCCTCGCGTATCTCGATGGTCATGGAGCGGCTGACCACGTCGCGCGATGCCAGGTCCTTGGCGTTGGGCGCGTAGCGCTCCATGAAACGCTCGCCCTTGGAATTGGTGAGGTACCCGCCCTCGCCGCGCACACCCTCGGTGATCAGGCAGCCGGCGCCGTAGATGCCGGTCGGGTGGAACTGCACGAACTCCATGTCCTGCAGCGGCAGTCCGGCGCGCAGCGCCATGCCACCGCCGTCGCCGGTACAGGTGTGCGCCGAGGTGGCCGAGAAGTAGGCGCGGCCGTAGCCGCCAGTCGCCAGCACGACGCCGTGGGCGCGGAACAGGTGCAGCTCGCCACTGGCCATGTCCAGCGCGAGCACACCGCGGCAAACGCCCTCCTCGTCCATGATCAGGTCGAGCGCGAAATACTCGATGTAGAACTCGGCCGAGTGCGCCAGCGACTGCTGGTAGAGCGTGTGCAGGATGGCATGGCCGGTACGGTCGGCAGCGGCGCAGGTGCGTTGCGCGGTGCCCTTGCCGTAGTGCGTGGTCATGCCGCCGAACGGGCGCTGGTAGATCTTGCCGTCCTCGGTGCGCGAGAACGGCACGCCGTAGTGCTCCAGCTCGATGATGGCCGGGATGGCCTCGCGGCACATGTATTCGATGGCGTCCTGGTCGCCCAGCCAGTCCGAGCCCTTGATGGTGTCGTAGAAGTGGAAGCGCCAGTCGTCCTCGCCCATGTTGCCGAGCGCGGCGGAGATGCCGCCTTGTGCGGCCACGGTGTGCGAGCGGGTCGGGAACACCTTACTCAGGCAGGCGGTCTTCAGGCCCTTCTGGGCCAGGCCGAAGGTGGCGCGCAGGCCGGCGCCGCCGGCGCCGACGACGACCATGTCGTACTTGTGCTCGTGGATCTTGTAGGCGGTCATGGCGTGCTCAGGCGGTGAAGGCGAGGCGGCCGATCGCGACGAAGGCGAGCACGGCGGCAAACAGACAGGCGAAACGCACGGCGAGTTGCAGCGCGATCTCGAGCCAGCGGGTATGGACGTAGTCCTCGATCACCACCTGCAGGCCGAGCTGGGCGTGCCAGAACAGCGCGCCGACATAGATCGCCAGCAGCGAGGCGGTGACCGGCTGCGCAAGGGTCAACCGGACGGTCGAGTAATCGGCACCGAGCAGCGAGACCAGCGTGTAGACGAACCACGGCGACAGCAGCGCCAGCACGATGGCGGTGACGCGCTGCACCCACCAGTGGTGGACGCCGTCCTTGGCTGCGCCGAGGCCGCGGGCGACGGCGAGCGGATTGCGAAGATGGCTCATGCCGCACCTCCGGTGAGCGCCAGCGTCCAGATCAGCGCGGTGAACAGTACGGTCAGCACGGCGACGGTGTAGCCGCTGGCGTAGAGCTTCGGGATCTCGTAGCCCCAGCCGGCATCCCACAGCAGGTGGCGAATGCCGTTGAGCAGGTGGTAGACGATCGCCGCGGTGAAGCCGAACAGCGCCAGCTTGCCGAGCGGCGAGGCGGCCCAGGCCATGAACGCCGTGTAGCTGTCGCCACCGGCCGCCACGGCGTGCAGCCACCACGCCACGCCGAAGGCGCCGAGCGCGAGGACCAGGCCGGTGGCGCGATGCGCGATGGACATGACCATCGTGATCTGCCAGCGGTAGACCTGAAGATGCGGGGAAAGGGGTCGCTGT
>JBEQAM010000195.1:0-4763 GCA_041640375.1 Rehaibacterium sp.
CACCAGCAGTGCACCCAGCGTCATCACCAGCGCGTGCGGCACCGGTTGCGTGTGCAGGGGCTCGTAGATCGTGTCGGCCCACAACGCCGCCAGCCCCAGCAGGAGGATCGGCCAGGCGTGGACACGGCGATGGCGGCGGTAGCCGAGGACCAACGCCGTCAGGCCGAGCACGGTGGCGAAAACGGTGAAGATCGACTCGAAGCTCTCCGACCACAGCACGCCGAGGCTGGCGGTGGGCAGAACGGCCAGCATCACCGGTCCGAGCGCGCAGTGGATCGCGCAGAGGAAGGAGCCGCTGGCACCGATGCGGTCGGCGACGGCGGCGGTAAGCGATGTCGGGCTCGGGAGCGGCATGACCTTCGACCGGTTGCGTCGATCGTGGAACAGTATAACATTGTCGGCCCGTTATTTTATAACAGAACGAGACGCCCACAATGAATCACTCGCGCCTCCCCCTGCGCCCGCTCGCTGCCGCACTGAGCCTGGCTCTTGCCACGGCCGCCCACGCCGACGACGCCGGCGATCCGCACCGCGAGGCGACCCGGCTGGACGCCCTGGTCGTCACCGCCACGCCGCTGCAGCAATCGGTCGAGGATCTGGCCCGTCCGGCCGAGGTACTGGCCGGCGAAGCGCTCGACGCCCACAAGAGCAACTCGCTCGGCGAAACCCTGTCGCGCCTGACCGGCGTGCAGTCCAGCAGCTTCGGCCCCGGCGTCGGCCGGCCGGTCATCCGCGGCCTGGACGGTGCCCGCGTGCAGGTGCTGGTCAACGGCCTGCCGGCGCTCGACGCCTCGACGGTGAGTGCCGACCACGCCAACAGCATCGAGCCGTTCCTGGCCGACCAGATCGAAGTGCTCAAGGGCCCGGCCACCCTGCTGTACGGCAGCGGCGCGATCGGCGGTGCGGTGAATGTGGTCGACGGCCGCATCCCGCAGCGCGTGCCCGATACCGACTCGGGCCTGAGCGGCCGCGCCGAACTGCGTGGCAACACGGTCAGCGACGAGCGCACCGGCATGGCGCGCCTGGATGGCGGCGGCGGCAACTTTGCCTTCAACGCCAGCCTGCTCAGCCGCGAGACCGACGACTTCCGGATCCCGGTGCCGGCCGAGGCCGGCCACGATTTCGACGACGGCCATGGCCACGGCGAGCGACTGGAAAACAGCGCGATCCGCACCAAGGCGGCCAGCTTCGGCGCCTCCTTCATCGGCGAGCGCGGCTTCGTCGGCGCGTCCTACAGCTTCTTCGACACCTTGTACGGCGTGCCGGGCCATGCCCACGGCCACGACGACGATCATGACGACCATGATCACGACCATCACGACGAGCACGAGGAGGACGTGCGCATCGACCTGCGCCAGAAGCGCGTCGACCTGCGCGGCGCGCTCTACCGGCCCTTCGCCGGCCACGAGTCGCTGAGCTTCCGCCTCGCCCGCAACGATTACGAGCACGTCGAGCTGGAGGGCGACGAGATCGGCACCGTGTTCGCCAACAAGGGCACCGAAGGCCGCATCGAGGCCGTGCATGCCGAGATCGGCGGCTGGCGCGGCGCCTATGGCCTGCAGTACGGCCGGCGCGACTTCTCGGCCGAAGGCGAGGAAGCCTTCGTGCCGCCGTCGCTGAGCCGCGCCCTCGGCCTGTTCCTGCTGGAGGAGAAGGACTTCGGCGCCTTCAAGCTGGAGCTGGGCGGCCGCCTGGATCGCGTGAAGATCGAGGCCGAGGACGAGCCCGCCGCCAAGTTCGATACCGCCAGCTTCTCGCTGGCCGGCAAGTGGCGCGCCGGCGAGGACCTGCACGTACTGTTCGGCCTCGACCGCGCCGAACGCGCACCGACCAGCGAGGAGCTGTACTCCGACGGCCCGCACCTCGCCACCCGCAGCTTCGAGATCGGCGACGCAGACCTCGACACCGAGGTCGCCAACCGCATCGAGCTCGGCCTGCACTGGCACCACGGCCGCTTCGACGCCAAGGCCTCGGTCTACCACACGCGCTTCGGCGATTTCATCTACCTCGCCGACACCGGCGAGGAGGAAGACCACCTGCCGGTGCGCCAGTGGATCCAGGCCGACGCCCGCTTCAACGGCATCGAGGCCGAGGCGACGATTCGCCTGGCCGAAAACGCGCAGGGTGACTGGGACCTGCGTCTGTTCGGCGATGCGGTACGCGGCCGTCTGCGCGACGGCGGCGACCTGCCGCGCATCCCGGCCGCGCGCCTGGGTGCCGACCTGCGCTGGGAGCTGGGCGGCTGGCGCGCCAGCCTCGGCGCGGTGCGCTACGCCAAGCAGGACCGCGTCGCCGACTTCGAGGATGCCAGCGCCGGCTACACCCTGGTCGACGCCCACCTCGCCTATCACTGGGACGTGGGCAACGTCGGCTGGGAGGTGTTCCTCGACGGCACCAACCTGACCAACCGCGAGGCCCGTCCGCACACTTCGCTGCTGAAGGACCTGGCGCCGCTGCCGGGCCGCGGCGTGGCCTTCGGCATCCGCGCCCTGTTCTGACCGCGTCCACCGGCGCAGAAGCCAAGCAGGGGCCGCAAGGCCCCTGCTTGGTTCGGTTCGCCATCGCCGCGTGCCACGCGGGAACTATTCGAAATCGTCCTCGGGGTCGCGCGTGCGCGCGCCGGCAGCCTCGGGAACGCCGTGCTCGCCGTCCTCCTCGATCGGCAGCTCGGACTGGCCGGCGGCGGCCTCCTCGACCGCCTTCTCCTCGCTGGTCTCCTCGCCGAGATGGTAGACGGCGAAACCGGGCAGCACCTGCTGGTTCTGCGCCATGCCGAGCACGCGGCCGAAGATCGGGGAGACGATCTCGCGCTCGCTGTTGCCGAGCGGGTCGATCACCCGGCCCAGCCGCTGGCCGCGCTGCACGCGCTGGCCGAGCTGCACGTCGCTGACCAGCAGCCCGCCGTGGTCGGCACGGATCCAGCGCGACTCGTAGAAGATCGGCTGCGGCTCCTGCTCGACCGCCTCGGACTCCACCAGCCCCATCTTGTGCATCAGCCGGGCGATCGCAGCCACCGCGGTCTCGATTTCCTCCGGCTGCAGGCGTGCCGGCGCACCGACCTCGAAGGTCACTGCCGGGATCCCGACCGCCGTGGCGGCGACCCGCAACATGCCCGGGTTGCCCTTGCTGTGCAGCACCACGGTGGCGCCGAAACCGCGGGTGAACTCCAGCACCTCGGGGATGCGCAGGTCGGCGCGCACCTGCGGCAGATTGCTGCGGTCGAAGCTGCCGGTGTGGAAGTCGACCAGCGCGTCGCAATGACGGACGACGTTCTCGAAGAAACTGTGGGCGATGCGCGAGGCGATCGAGCCGTAGCGCGTGCCGGGGAAGAACCGGTTGAGGTCGCGCCGGTCCGGCAGGTAGCGCGAGCCGCGCTGGTAGCCGAACAGGTTGACCACCGGCACGCCGATCACGGTGCCGGCCAAATGCTCCGGCACCAGCGTGTTCATCACCCGCCGCACGATCTCCACGCCGTTGATCTCGTCGCCGTGGATGCCGGCGGTCAGGCACAGGGTCGGGCCGGCCTGCGCGCCGTGCACGACGATCACCGGTGCAGCCATGTCGTTGCCGGCATAGCCCTGGCTGCCGTTCCAGGTCAGCACCATGCGGGTGCCGGGCAGCACGTGGCGGTCGAGGATGTGCAGCGGCGTGACCAGCGGCGGCGGTACATAGGCCGGCTCGCCGCTCTCGTCCGCGGCGGCGCTCTCGTCCGCCACCTCGTCCCCGGCCAGCGCCTGCCGCGCGGGCGGTGGCACGGGCGCCTCGACCGGAAAGTCCTGCGCGGCGGCAGGCGCCGCGAGCGTGGCCAGCGCGGCCGCCAGCGCGCCGGCCAGTGCGACCGGGTGGAAAAGGCGGTGTTCGTTCACCAGGACGCTTCGCTGCATTCGGCGCAGAGGCCGTGTACTTCGAGGGTCTGCGCCTGCGGCTGAAAGCCGAGCGCGCGGGCGCTGGCCTCCAGCATGTCGGCGACCCGGCTGTCCTCCAGCTCGACCGCGGCATGGCAGCGGTCGCAGATCAGGAACGGCACCGAGTGTTGCTCGGTGGCCGGGTGATGGCAGCCGACGAAGGCGTTGATCGACTCGAGCTTGTGGATGAAGCCGTGCTCGAGCAGGAAGTCGAGCGCGCGGTACACCGTCGGCGGCGCGACGCTGCCATGCACCGACCGCATCCGGTCCAGCAGATCGTAGGCCTTGACCGGCCGGCCGACCTCGGCCACCAGACGCAGCACCTCGGCGCGCAGCGGCGTCAACCGCAGGCCGCGCTCCAGGCAGACGCGTTCGACCTCGCGGATGAAGCCCTCGGCATCGTCGACGTGATGCGCCGGGTCGGTGCAGGCATGGCGGTGTGCATGGCTCATGGCCGCATCCTACCGCGCCACGGGCGCCGATTCAGCCTTCGGCGCGCCGGCCGATCAGCGCCAGCGCGGCATCGATCCGGCGCAGCGCCTCGTCGCGGCCGGCCAGGTACACGGTGTGGTCGATCGACGGCGACACCTGGGTGCCGGTGATCGCCACGCGCAGCGGCTGGGCGATCTTGCCCAGCCCGACGCCCAGCGCCTGCGCGGTCTCGCCGAGCGCGGCGTTGACCGCTTCCGGGGTCCACGTCTTCAGCGCGGCCAGGCGCTCGCGCACGTCGGCCAGCGGCGCCTGCGCGGCGGCGCCCAGATGCCTGGCCACGGCCGCATCGTCGTACTCGCGCAGCGGGCGGTACCAGACGCTGGCGCGCTCGGCCATTTCCTTCAGCGTCTTCACGCGGTCCGCCAG
>JBEQAM010000196.1:0-4762 GCA_041640375.1 Rehaibacterium sp.
GCCGCCGACCGATGCGCAGACCGCGGTAGTCGGGATCGACGCACACCTCCATGCCGTACAACCAGTCGCCGGCCGGGTCGTGGCGCGAACCGTAGCCATTGCCGGTGATCTCGCGCCAACGGTGCGACGACAGCGCCAGCGCTTCAGCGATGCGGAAGGTGGCGCAATAGCCGACGACGCGGCCGTCGTAGACGGCGACGAACTGCCCTTCCGGAAAATGCGCCAGATGGCCGGCGACCATCTCGGGCGTGTAGCCCCACTCGGGCGAATAGGCGCGCTCGGACAATGCCACCACGGCGGCCACATCGGTCGGCGCGGCGCGCCGCACGACGAGTTTCGGCTTGCTGTCGGCGGTTCGTTTCATGCACGTGCTCCTGCAGTCAGCGGGAAGCCACACCCAAACACGGCACGGGTTAAGGCCGCGCGAGGCGCCCCCGTGCCCCGATCGGCTTCAGCCACTGCGCAGCGCGAACGCGCCGCTCAGAGCAGTAGCCGGCGCAGGTCGCCCAGCACCTGCGCCAGGTAGCTGGTGAAGCGCGCGGCGTCGGCGCCGTCGATCACGCGGTGGTCGTAGGACAGCGACAGCGGCAGCATCAGCCGCGGCGCGAATTCCTTGCCGTTCCAGACCGGCTTGATGCGGCTACGCGAGACGCCGAGGATGGCGACTTCCGGCGCGTTGACGATCGGGGTGAAGGCGGTGCCGCCAATACCGCCCAGCGAGCTGATCGAGAAGCAGCCGCCGGACATCTCGGCCGGACCGAGCTTCTTCTCGCGCGCCTTCTTCGAGATCTCGCCCAGCTCCGTCGACAGCTCCAGCAGGCCCTTGCGGTCGCAGTCGCGGATCACCGGCACGACCAGGCCGTCGGGCGTGTCCACCGCGATGCCGATGTGAAAGTACTTCTTCAGCACCAGGTGCTCGCCGGACTCGTCCAGCGAAGCATTGAACTGCGGGAACTTCTTCAACGCGGCGACCGCCGCCTTGATCAGGAACACCAGCGGCGTGACCTTGGTGTCCTTGTTCTCCTCGCCCAGACGCTTGCGGAAGGCTTCCATCTCGGTGATGTCGGCCTCGTCGTGCTGGGTGACGTGCGGGATCATCGCCCAGTTGCGGGCGAGGTTGGCGCCGGAAATCTTCTTGATCCGCGACAGCGGCTGCGTCTCGACCTCGCCGAACTTGGCGAAGTCCACCTTCGGCCACGGCAGCAGATTGAGCCCGCCGCCGCCCGCGGTGACCGCCGGACGCGCCGCACCGCTCATCACCGATTTGACGTAGGCCTGCACGTCCTCCTTGCTGATCCGGCCGCCGCGCGCGCTGCCGCGCACCTGCGACAGGTCCACGCCCAGCTCACGGGCGAACACGCGCACCGCCGGGCTGGCGTAAGGCACCTCGCCAGGCATGACGCTCTCGGCGCCGAAGGCCACCGGTGGCGTGCGCGCCTGGCCGGCGGTGGCCGGACGCGGCTGCGCGGGCTTGGCCGGGGCTTCCGCCTTCGGCGCGGACTTGGCGTCGGGCTCGGCGTCAGGCGTGGGTGCGGGTGCGGGTGCGGGTGCGGCAGCCTCCGCCTTCGCGGGCGCATCGGCGTCCTCGCCGGCCGTCTCGATCAGCGCCACCACGGCGCCCTCGGACACGGTATCGCCCACCCTGATCTTCAGTTCCCTGATCACCCCGGCGAACGGCGCCGGCACTTCCATCGTCGCCTTGTCGGATTCCAGCGTGGCCAGGCCCTGGTCCTTGGCGACGGTGTCGCCCACCGCGACCAGCAGCTCGATCACCGGCACGTCCGAATAGCCGCCGATGTCCGGCACCCGAGCTTCCCTGATTTCGGCCATGTGCGTTCTCCCGAGGATGGTTCCGATGGACGGAAAGGGGTCATTGTCGCCGCGCCGGCGCGCGCCGCCAACCGTGCCCGCCCGCGCGGCCCGCCGCGAGGCGAAAAAAATCCCCGCCGGCAAACGCCGGCGGGGTGGGGAGCGCAATCCCGCAGCGGGCGTGCAACCGCGGCGGGAGGTGTGCGGAACTCAGCGTGTCCGCCTGTCCATGCGCAGAAGCTGCAGGGCACGCCCGTCGGCATGCCGGTATTCCAGGCTGGCGTCGAGTTCGGCCAGCTGGGCCAAACGCGGGCACAGCCCCTCGGAGCGCGCCTCCAGGGCGCGCGCCCCGGTCTCGACCCGGGCTTCGATCTCGCGCTCCAGCCGGGCGGCCCGCGCTTCGATCTCGTGCACCCCGGTCAGGTCGCCGGACAGGGCAGCGGCGATCGCGCTCGAGACGACGTTGCCGACGACCAAGGGCACGACCTCGCCGACCAGCTCCTCGACGGTGCGCGCCACGAACCGCTCGTCGAAGTGCGCGGTGCTGTCGGCCGTGCGGACCCGGGTGGCGAGGTCGGCGCGCGCGCGCTCCAGCCGCGCCAGCGCCGGGGCGCTGTCGTCGCTGAAGCTGCGCACCACTTCGGTCAGCGCGGCGAAGGCGATCTCCACCGCATCCAGGGCAATCGCCCTGACCTCCGGCACCAGCGCGCGCACCTGGTCCTCGAACTCCGCGACCCGGCGGACATCGGCCGGATCGAGCGCGACCTCGCGACCATCGACGATCAGCCGCCCGCCGCGCATCAGCACGCTGGCCGGCACGCCCTGCGGACGGGTGAATTCCAGTTCCTGCGCGCCAATGCGCAGGTCGTAATCGCTGTCGACGTCGCAACCACGCACCCCGGCCTGGGCGCCTGCGGCGGAGAGGATCGACACGAGCATGAGAACGAGACGGTACACGGGGCCCTCCGGGCGGTGATGTCCGGTATGGACGCAAGCATGGGGGCAAAAGGTTGCAGTCGACCCGTGCCTTTGGGCGGGATGACTTCCGTCCCGGTGGCGCCGCGACCGTGTCGACGCGCCCTTGACCGGTCGCCGCGCATGCTGGTCGGCGCGCCCCTCCCCCGGCGCGATGGGAGAACGTCATGTCGACTGCTTTCCGGCCACTGGCCGCCGCCCTGCTCGCCACCGGCCTGCTCGCACTCTCGCCGGCCGCTACGGCCGATGACTTCGCAATCCGTCTCGGCGGCCACAACGTCAACCCCAAATCCGACAACGGCACCCTGGCCGGGCTGCCCGCCCGGATCGGCAACGAGACCGCCCTGACCGGCGGCATCTCCTGGCACCTGGACCGGCACTGGTTCACCGACCTGTGGTTCGGCCTGGGCAAGTTCGAGCACGACGTGCGCTTGGACGGTGCCGGCCCGGTGGCCTCGATCGAGCACCGACCGATCACCCTGGGCATCAACTACCAGGCCGGAGTCGGCGCGTTCCGCCCGTTCGTCGGTCTCGGCTACGGCTGGGTCCGGGTCTCCGGCGAAAAGGCCCTCGGCATCCTCGCCGGCAGCCGGGTCGAGGCCGGCAACGCCAACGGCATCACCTACGTGATCGGTGCCGACGTCCGGCTCACTGAGGCGTGGTTCCTGCGCGCCGACGCACGCCGGCTCGACTTCGACAGCCGGGTGCGCGTCGACGGCACCGACGTGGGCACCGCCAACGTCGATCCCTGGGTGTACGGACTGAGCGTGGGCGTGCGCTTCTGAACACCCGCCGCGGCCGTCCGCCCCGTGGCGGACGGTCAGTCGGCCAGCACCATCCGGTTGCGGCCGCTGCGCTTGGCCTCGATCATCGCCAGGTCGGCGCGGTGCATCAGGTCGTCCAGCGACTCGACCCGGTCCCAGGCCGCCAGCCCGCCGCTCAGGGTGATCCTGACCGAGGCGTTGGCCTCGGCCACGCGCAGGCGGATGCGCTCGGCCAGCGCCAGCGCCTGCTCGATCGACGCGCCCGGCAGCATCACCACGAACTCCTCGCCGCCCAGTCGCGCGACCAGGTCCTGTGCGCGCAGCGTGGTGCGGATCGCCAGCGCGGCGCGCTCGAGCACCTCATCGCCGGTGGCGTGGCCGTAGCGGTCGTTGACCTGCTTGAAGTGGTCCAGGTCGAGGTAAAGCAGCGCCAGCGGCAGCTCCGACTGCCGCGCCACGGCCATCAGCTGCTCGGCCCGCGAGCCCCAGCCGGCGCGGTTGAGCACGCCGGTGAGCGCATCGGAATTGGCGCGACTGAGCAATTCCCGGCGCAGCCGGTAACCACGGATCGCCATGCCCTGGCTGAGCCGGAACAGCAGGTAGGCGACGCAGGCCGCGACGCTCAGGTAGGACAGGTAATCCAGCCAGGTCGGCCCCGGTGCCGCGATCAGCCAGAGCATGCCCAGCGGCGGCAGCAGCAGGGCCACGGTGCCGGCGACGAACAGGCGCGGCCGCGGCCAGAGCGGCCCGAAGGCGACGATCAGCATGCTCAGCCCGGCCAGCGCATGCATCACCCAGCCGTTCGGGCTCCACGCGGCCGTGGCGCAGATGCCGGTCGAAAACAGGCCCAGGTAGACCACGCCCAGCCACAGCGTCGCCTCGCCGTGAAAGCGCCGCGCCAGCAGCGCCAGCAGCAGCAGGCCCGCCGCGAAACCGCCGCGGATCAGCAGCAGCGGCCCGGCCCGGTCGCCGTAGATCGCGATCTCACGCAGGCCGAAGGCGAGGAAGATCACCACGCCGGCCAGCAGCAGGGCGCGGTAGGGGCGCTCGTAGGTCGCCACCAGTTCGGCGACCAAGCCCTGGTACTCGTCACGCGCGACGGCTTCCGGCTTCGGCGAGGCGGTCATGGGCGGGCAGGGTGGCGGGACATGCGGGCCATTAGCGGACGCGGGCGGAAAAAATGATCCTCACGCGGGCTGCTCCAACCGGCACAG
>JBEQAM010000197.1:0-4739 GCA_041640375.1 Rehaibacterium sp.
TCGCCCGTCGCCAGCCCGAACTTCTCCAGCCGCCGGTACAGCGCGCCGCGGCTCAGGCCGAGCATCTCGGCGGCGCGCTGGATGTTGCCCTGGCACTGGTCGAGCGCGTTGCGGATCATCGCCTGCTCGGCCTGCTCCAGCGTCATGGCACCGGCCGCCGGCACGCCGGCCTGCACGCCGTCGGCAAGCGCCGCCGCGGCGCCGAGGTCGACGTGCTGGATCTGCGCGCCGGCGGTCATCAGCACCGCCCGCTCGACCACATGCGACAGCTCGCGCACATTGCCCGGCCAGGCATAGGCCTGCAGCTCGCGCAGCGCCGACGGCGCGAAGCGCAGGCCGTCGCGCTGGTAGCGGCGACCGAAGCGGGCCAGGAAGTCCTCGGCCATCGGCACGATGTCCTCGCGCCGCTCGCGCAGTGGCGGCAGGCGGATTTCGACGGTGTTGAGCCGGTACAGCAGGTCCTTGCGGAAGCGGCCGGCGGCGACCTCGGCCGGCAGATCGGCATTGGTGGCCGAGATCAGCCGCACGTCGACCGCGATGGTGCGCGAGGAACCCACCCGTTCCAGTTCGCCGTCCTCCAGCACGCGCAGCAGCTTGGGCTGCTGCGAGGCCGGGATGTTGGCGATCTCGTCGAGAAACAACGTACCGCCGTCGGCCAGCTCGAAGCGGCCGATGCGGTCGCTCTTGGCGTCGGTGAAGGCCCCCTTGACGTGGCCGAACATCTCCGACTCGAACACGCTCTCGGCGATGCCGCCCATGTTGACCTTGATCAACGGCTGCCCGGCGCGCCGCGACAGGCGGTGGATCTGGCGGGCGATCACGCCCTTGCCGGTGCCGTTCTCGCCCAGTACCAGCACGTTGGCATCGGACGGCGCGACCCGCCGGATCATCTCCAGCACCGGCCGCATCGACGGTGCTTCGGCGATGAAGCGCTCCTCGCCCTCGCCGCGCAACAGACGGTTTTCGGCGTCGAGCCGGTCGATCCGGCGGCGGCTGCCGGCCAACGCGACCTGCGCGGCCAGCACGTTGACCAGACGCTGGTTGTCCCAAGGCTTCTCGATGAAATCGGACGCGCCGGCCTGCATCGCCCGCACGGCGAGATCGATCGTGCCCCAGGCGGTCATCACCACCACCGGCAGGTCGGCGTCGAGCTTGCGCAGCTCGGCGAGCAGCTCCAGCCCCTCCTCCCCGGAGGTGGTGTCGCGGGTGTAGTTGAGGTCGATCAGCGCTGCGTCGAAACGCTCGCGGCGCACGCGCTCGACCGCCTCGCGCGGGCTGTCGACGGTGGCGCAGGCGTAGCCCTGCGATTTGAGCAGCAGGCGCAACGCCTGCAGGACGTCACCCTGGTCGTCGGCGATGAGAATGCGCGGCTGGGTCATCGTGGAAGTCTAGCGGGTCGGGGGGCGCCCTGTGCGCGAACGGCGTGCGGTGGTGTCCCTTGACGCGCCGGGTGCACTCCTGCGGGGAGCATGCGGCATACGGTTGCCTTCCCCGACGCAGCGCCTCGGCTTGCGAGACGCCCGGCCCGGCCATCCATGGCCAGGCGTTCGAGGGCGCGGCAGATGCCATTGAAGGCATCCGCTCAGCGCGCCCTCTCACCTTCCTCGAGCCAGCCGTCGAACAGCTCGCAGCGGCGGTTGCCGCGCGCGGCGTAGTCGGGATTGTGGGTGACCTGGACGATGGTGGTGCCCTCGCGGTTGAGCTCGCAGAGCAGGTCCATGATCATTTCGCCCTGGCTGGAATGCAGCGCGCCGGTCGGCTCGTCGCACAGCAGCAGTCTGGGTCGGGTGATCACCGCCCGCGCCACCGCCACCATCTGCTGCTGGCCGCCGGACAACTGGCGCGGGAACAGGTCCTTCTTGGCGACGATGCCGAAGCGGTCGAGCATGTCGGCCACCCGCGACTTGCGCTCGGAAGCCGACACGTCGCGGTAACTCAACGGCAGGTCGAGGTTCTCGGCCACGGTCAGTTCGTCGAGCAGGTGATAGTGCTGGAACACGAAGCCGACCTGCTCGCGGGCGAAATCCTTGCGCTTGCGCTCGTTGAGCGCGTGCAGCGGCTCGCCGTCGAAGACGTACTCGCCCTCCCAGTCGGCATCCAGCAGGCCCAGCACCGACAGCAGGCTGGTCTTGCCCGAGCCGGACGGCCCCATGATGCTCAGAAAGTCGCCCTCGCGGACGGCCAGGTCGATATTGCGCAGCACCCACTGCCGGCCCGCCGGCAGGGCGTAGGATTTCTGGACCTTCTTCAGCTCGATCATGACGCTCTCTCAGTCGCTGCGCAGAATCTGCATCGGATCGACCCGCGCGGCGAACAGCATGCTGCGGGCGCAGGCGATGGCCACGATCGCCAGCAGCAGGGCGGCGCTGCTGGTGGCCGCCAGCCACAAGGCCTCACTGATGCCGACCACCGAGCTTCTGAGCGCCTGGCCGAAGGCGAGTCCGAGACCGACGCCGAGCAGCGCCGCCGGCACGCCCATCGCGTAGCCGTAGCGCAGGATGCGGGCGGCCAGCCGTGTCGGCGCCGAGCCGAGCGCCAGCCGCAGCGCGAATTCGCGTCGACGCTGGGTCATCTGGAAGGCGACCACCGAATGCACGCCGATCGCGGCCAGCAACAGCGCCAGCACGGCGAAGGCGCCGGCATTGCGGGCGAAGAAGCGCGGCGTGGCCAGTTGCCGGTCGCGCGCGGCGGCCAGGGCCTGCGTCATGTAGATGCCCTGGTCCGGGCGCAGTTCGAACAGCACCGATTCGGCCGGACGGGTCAGCGCCGCCGGGTCGCCCTGTGCGCGCAGCATCACGGCGATCGAGTTGACCGGATACTGCGTGAACGGCACCCACAGCTCGGGTTCGGCCGGCCGCGCCAGTGAGGACAGCCGGGCATCGGCCATGATGCCGACGATGCGGAACTCGCGCCGGTCGCCGCCGGCGCCGAAGGGCGGGATGCTGACCACCTGGCCGATGGGGTCCTGCCCCGGGAACACCCGCTCGGCGAAGGCCGCATTGACCAGCGCCACCGGCTCTGCCCCCTCGCGATCGTTGCCATCGAGCCAGCGGCCACGTTGCAGGCGCAGGCCGAGCACCTCGGCGATCGGACCGTCCACGGCGCGCACGCGGGGACGCAGGTTTTCGCGCCCCTCGCGCCCGACCACGGCGACATCGACCGGAATCGCGCCGATGCCGCTCAGCGGGGCCGAGCTCATCAGCGCCGCCTGCTCCACGCCGGGCAGCGCCGACAGCCGTTCCAGCAACTCGCGGTTGAAGCTGGCGGTCTGTGCGTCCGGTTGGCGGAAGATCTGCATCACCAGCGTCGGGTCGGCATCGAAGCCCAGCGGCACCCGCTCCAGCCGCCACACACTGGCGGCGAGCAGCAGCGCCGCCGCCAGCCCGCCCACCGAGAACGCGCCGGCCGCGATCGGCAGGTAGCGGCTGACCCGGCCGAGCGCCAGACCGCCGGCCATGCGGCTGCCGCCGCTGCGCAGCGAACCGGCTGCATCCAGCCGGCGCAAGCGCCAGGCCGGCACGGCCGCAGCCAGCAGCGTCGCCGACAGGCCGAAGCCGATCGCCGCCAGGGTCACGTTGCCATCGAGGCCGACCTCGCGTGCACGCGGCACGCCGCTGTCACCGATACCGATGAAGTACTGCAAGGCCAGCCAGGCCAGCCCGATGCCGACCACGGTCGCGATCGCGCCGAGCACTGAAGTCTCCAGGAACACCGTGCGCGCCAGCCGACCGCTGCTGGCACCCAGCGCCTGCTGCACGCCGAGTTCGTGCAGCCGCGAGGCGCCACGCAGGACGACCAGGTTGGCGACGTTCGCGCAGGCCACCAGCAGCGCCAGGCCCGCCACCGCCAACAGCGCCAGCAGCACCGGGCGCACCGCGCCGACCGTGTCCTCGTGCATCGAGCGCGCCTGCAGGCGCCAGGGCCGCAGGGCGGCGCCGTGGGTCTCGGCGACGACATCCGAGTGACGGGCCAGATCCTGCGCCAGCGTTTCCGGGCTCGCGTCCGCCCGCATCCGGCCGACGACATTGAAGAAGCGCGCGTTCTGGTACAGCGCCGGGTCGGCACGGATCGGCGCCGGATCGTGGGCGATCCACAGGCCGACGCCGCGCGCCGGGTAGCCGAAGTCCGGCGGCATCACGCCGACCACGGTCGCGGTCACCGAGTCCATCCGGAACGGCTTGCCGACCACGTCCGGGTCGCCGCCGTAGAGTTCCATCCAGAGCGGGTGGCTGAGTACCACCCTGCCCTCGCCGCCCTGGTCGTCGCGGGTCAGCCAGCGGCCGAGCTGCGGCTGCACACCGAGCGTGCGGAACAGCTCGCCGCCGACCTGGATCATCGTGACCATCCGCGGCCGTTCGCCGCCGAGGTAGGTCGCCCCGTCCCAGAAGTAGTAGCCGACGCTCTCCAGGCCACGCTCCATTCCGGCCAGGCTCTCGGCCTCGGCGCCGCTCAGCAGGTCGGGTTCGCCGCCGAGCGCCTGATTGGCCGAACGCAGCACCACCAGCCGATCCGGCTGCGGGTAATCCAGGCCCTTGATGACGACGCCGTGGACCACGCTGTACATCGCCACGCACACGGCGATGCCCAGCGCCAGCGTGGCGACCAGGCCGAGCGCGTAGCCGGGATGACGGCCGATGCGGCGGACGGCGATGCGAAGATCGGTGAGCGAGCTCATGGCGGTCTCGATGGATGGTGTGTGAATGGATTCCGGATCAGTCCTGCCGCAGAGCGACCATGGG
>JBEQAM010000198.1:0-4735 GCA_041640375.1 Rehaibacterium sp.
CGCCGCGTTTGCCGCACCGGCTGTCCGTCTTCCCCAAGGTCACGCCGTCGCCGGATCCGCCTCGCGCCGATTCCGCGCCCGCTCCACGCCGCACGTCTTCGGTCGCGCAAACCCGGGCCATTCCGCCAGCCGGCGGGCGTCCGCCAATCCCTGCTCGCAGCGCGGTTCACCGGGAACGCTCCGAGATCCTGGCCTGACGGCCATCGCTTAGGAGCGAATCCATGTCCTTCGACACCCTCGGGCTGTCGCCCGCCCTGCTGCGCGCGCTTTCCGAAAGCGGCTACACCACCCCGACGCCGATCCAGGCCGCGGCGATTCCGCTGGCGCTGGCCGGCCACGACCTGCTCGCCGGCGCGCAGACCGGCACCGGCAAGACCGCCGCCTTCGGCCTGCCGCTGCTGCAGCGTCTCACCGACTCGGCCGCCGATGCCCGCGGCCCGCGCCGCCCGCGCGCGCTGATCCTCGCCCCGACCCGCGAACTCGCGCTGCAGGTGCACGACAGCCTGCGCGCCTACGCCCGCCACCTGCGCCTGAGCCTGACCACCATCTACGGCGGCGCCGGCATGAAGCCGCAGCTCGACGCGCTGCGCCGCGGCGTGGACGTGCTGGTGGCCACTCCGGGCCGGCTGATCGACCACCTCGACCGCCGCAGCGTCGATCTGACGCAGATCGAAACGCTGGTGCTCGACGAGGCCGACCGCATGCTCGACATGGGCTTTCTGCCTGCCATCCGGCGCATCCTCGGCACGCTGCCGAAAACCCGGCAGACGCTGCTGTTCTCGGCCACCTTCGAGGCCAACATCAAGCAGCTCGCCCGCGAATTCATGCGCGAGCCGCAGGAAGTGATGGTGGCCCCGAACAACACCATCGCCGAGACCATCACCCATCGCGTGCACCCGGTCGATGCCGGCCGCAAGCGCGAGCTGCTGCTGCACCTGCTGGCACAGGACAGCCGTCGCCAGACGCTGGTGTTCTCGCGCACCAAGCACGGCGCCGACCGCCTCGCCGAGCAGATCGAGCGCAGCGGCATCCGCGCCGTGGCCATCCACGGCAACAAGAGCCAGGGCGCCCGCCTGCGGGCACTCAACGACTTCAAGAGCGGTCGCGCCACCGTGCTGGTTGCCACCGACATCGCCGCCCGTGGCCTCGACATCGACCAGTTGCCGGTGGTCATCAACTTCGACCTGCCGATGGTGGCCGAGGACTACGTGCACCGCATCGGCCGTACCGGCCGCGCCGGCGCGCAGGGCGAGGCGATCTCGCTGGTCGCCTCGGCCGAGGCGGCGCTGCTGCGCGCGATCACCCGCCTGCTGAAGAAGGACATCGAGCTGGCCGAGGTCGACGGCTATGCCCCGGCCCAGCCGCTGCGCCTGGAGGCCCCCGCCCCGCGCGCCGGCAACCCGCGTGCGGGCCGTCCCGCCCACAACGCCCGCCGAGGCCATCCGGGTACGCCGCGCCACGCCCATGCCGGCCCGAAGAAGCACGGCCACGGCCCGCGCGACGCACGCGGCGGCGAACGCCGCGTGCGCGGCATGCGCCCGCACTGATCCCCGCGATCGGCGTACCGGCGGGCCGGGCGGGGAACCGTCCGGCCCGCCGCGCTTCTACCGCCCCGTAGCGCCGAGCGTCAGCCAGCCGTCGGTGGCGTCGATCCCGGCACCCTCGGGATAGTGACGGCTGATCCAGTTGCCTTCGGCATCGCGCTCGCCGCCGATCACGAACATCACCTTCCAGGGAAAGGCGCCGAAGCGCGCCTTGTCGATCTGCACCTCGCGCGGCACGCCCGGCTTGAATTGCGGGCGCACGCGCTCGCCGTCGCGCTGCAATCCGATGAATGGCACGGCTGGCGAGTACCAGCCTTCGTGGTTCCACCACTGGTAATCGGGCCAGCCGTCGGGGCCGCGCACACGCTGGCCGACCTGGGCCGAGGCATGCAGGTTGACCAGCGCCGGACGGTCGGCGGCCTGCTGGTAGATGTCCAGGGTGTTCATGCTCTCGTCCGGCGAGACCACACAGACGTACAGGAAGCGCGCATCCTCCTGCAGCAGCAGCGTGATGCCATCGCCGACGCGGTGGCGCGCGGCGCCGGCCCACTCGTCGGCCTCGCAGCGGCCATCGAGCAGTACCGGGCCGCCACCCGCGATCGCCAGGGTGTCGCCTGCGGCCGGCGCGGCCAGCACGAATGAGAGCAGGGGTAAGGTTCGCAGCCAGGACATGCTCGAGATTCCGTCGGGGATGGCTGTCCAGTGTGCGGCATCCGGCCCGGCGCCGCCTACCGCTCCGGCGCGCCATGCGCTCGTCCGGCCGCAGGCTGCCCGCTTGTCTGCGACCTCCGACAGGCTCAAGCTTGCCGCAACCGCAGGGAGGATGCCGTATGGGACGCGCCGTGCTCGCCGTCATCGCCGGCCTGGTCGCGATGGCCCTGGTGGTGTTCGCCGTCGAGGCGCTCGGCCATCGCCTCTACCCGCTGCCATCCGACATCGACTTCGACGACCCGGCCAGCGTGCAGTCGATGGTCGACGCCATGCCGCTGGCCGCCAGGCTGCTGGTGGTGCTGGGCTGGGCGCTGGGCAGTTTCGTGGGCGCGCATATCGCGGTGCGGCTCACGCCGGCCCATCGGCGCGGCGCGGCGCTGAGCATCGGCGTGGCGATGGTGCTGCTGGTGGCGATCAACGCCTCGATGATCCCGCACCCGGTGTGGATGACCGCGCTCGGGCTGCTGCTGCCGATCCCGCTCGCGTTGAGCGCGCTGCGCATGGCCGGCCGCGCGCGTGCGTAGGATCGTCATCGATCGGCCGGGCGGCTACGAGGCACTGCGGCTGGTCGAAGAACCCGACCCCGTGCCCGGCCCCGGCGAGGTGCTGATCGCGGTGGAGGCCTGCGGTGTCAACTACGCCGACGGCATCATCCGCATGGGCCTGTACGCCTCGGCGAAACGGCTTCACGGCTACCCGATCACGCCCGGCTTCGAGATCGCCGGCCGCATCGCCGCGCTCGGCGAGGGTGCCCAGGCGTTTGCCATCGGCGACGCGGTGATCGGCCTCACCCTGTTCGGCGGCTACGCCAGCCACCGCACGCTGCGCGCGGATGCGGTGTTCCCGCTGCCGTCCGGCATGGCGATGGCGCAGGGCGCGACACTGCCGACGGTATTCCTCACCGCCTGGTTCCTGGTGCACGAACTGGTGCATCCGCACCGCGGCGACACCTGGCTGGTGCATTCGGCGGCCGGCGGGGTCGGCTCGGCGCTGGTGCAGCTCGGGCGCCTCGCCGGCTGCCGCGTGATCGGCGTGGTAGGCTCGCCGCACAAGGTCGAACACTGCCGGGCGATGGGCGCGGACGCAGTCATCGACAAGTCCGCGCGGGACCTGTGGCGCGAAGCCGCACGTCTGGCGCCAGACGGCTTCCAGGCAGTCTTCGACGCCAACGGCGTGAGCACGCTGCGGCAAAGCTGGGCGCACCTGGCGCCGGCCGGCAAGCTGGCCATCTACGGCTTCCATTCGATGCTGCCGAAGGACGGCCGCCCGAACTGGCTGCGGCTGGCCCGGGACTGGCTGCGCACGCCGCGCTTCAACCCGCTGGAGATGACCCAATCCAACCGCAGCGTGGTGGCCGCCAACCTGAGCTTTCTGCAGGCGCAGGCGCCGCGGCTGCGCGAAGGCATGCAGTGGCTGCTGGCGCGCTTCGCCAGCGGCGAACTGCATCCGCTGCCGGTGGAAACCTTTCCGCTCGCGCGCGCCGCCGACGCACAGCGACGCATCGAGTCCGGGCAAACCGTCGGCAAGCTGGCGCTGATTCCGTGAACGGATCGGATCATCCGGCCGCCCCGCATCTGGCTTCGCCGCAGCGGCGGGGACACCCCGCCCGGCCTCCTGTCCGGGCGCGAGAACATCGTCCTCCACCCCCACGTCGCCGTCGCCGAGACCGCCGACTTCCGCCCTGCCCGTGCTGCCGGGCGGAGCGATCGACGGCGCCGGAGCGGCACGCAAGCGCTTCCTGCCGGCGCTGGAAGGCGCCTTGCCCTCGGGCGACCTGTTCGCCACCGGGTGAATGCCGGTGACGCCGGTTACGCCGGCTGGGTCAGCTTCGCCGCGCGCCGCGAGGCGTGGAGGCTGAACGCCGCGCCGCCGATCAGCAGCGCGACGGCCACGGCCTGCGTCCAGTGCGGGCGCGCGTGACCGGCCAGCAGCAGCCAGGCGGTCGAGAGCAGCGGGGCGGCATAGCTGAGCGTGCCGATCAGCGCCAGATCGCCGCGCTTGGTGCCCACATCCCAGAACCAGAACGCGGCACCGACCGGGCCCAACCCCATCGCCAGCACCGCCAGCCATTGCGAGGGCGTGGGCTGCACGGTGGTTTCGAACAGCAGGTGCGCCGCCGCGCCGAGCGCGGCGGTGGCGAGGCACGGCCCGACGATGGCCGTGCTGGGCACCTGCGCGTAACGCCGGTTGAGCACCGAATAGGCCGCCCAGGTCAGCGCCGCGCCGAGCGCGGCCAGATAACCGGCCAGATGCGCCGCATCCAGTGACAGCGCCTGGCCGCGCGTCACCACCAGCGCGGCGCCGGCCAGGCCGAGCAGCGTGCCCAGCAGTTGCCCGCCGCGCACGCGCTCGCCCGGCAACAGCGCCGCGAACAGCACGATCAGCAGCGGCCACAGGTAGTTGATCAGGTTGGCTTCGACCACCGGCGCGTTCTTCAGCGCGATGAAGTACAGCGCGTGGTAGCCGAACAGCGCTACCGT
>JBEQAM010000199.1:0-4714 GCA_041640375.1 Rehaibacterium sp.
CGCGCGACGCAGCAGCTGCGCGCGTCCCGGCCCGTAGAGCCCGCTCAGGCGCAGCACCAGCGCGCCGGGGCACGCGGCCGCCAGCGCCCGCTCGGCCTCCAGCAGCACGCGCCCGTTGAACGCCGGTGGTCGCGGCGGCGTGTCCTCATCGACCCACTCACCGCCATCCTCGCCGTACACCGCCGTCGAGGACACCAGCACGAACCGCGCCGGCGCTGCGCCGAAGGTATCCAGCAACCGACGTGGGCCATCGACGAACAGGCGGCGATAGGCCGCCTCCTCGCGCGCGTCCGGCGCGGCGGCGAACACCACCGCATCCGGACGCTTCGGCAAGCGCGACAACCCGTCACCGCTCACCAGATCCGCCGCCACGGCGCGCACGCCCGGCCTTGCCGACTGCGCGCCGCGACGCAAGGCGACGACCTCGTCACCGCACTGCGCACGCAGGGCGGCCAGCCGTCCGCCGACATCGCCGGCGCCTGCCACCACCATCAGCCGTCCCGCCATCAGGCCCGCTCCCGCATCCGCCGCATCGCCTCGCCAAGCGCCCGGATGCTAGCATCCGCGCTGTCATGAACCCTGCCCCCAACCTCGTCTTCGTCGGCCCGATGGGCGCCGGCAAAACCTCGATCGGCAAGCGCGTCGCCGAGCGCCTGGGGCTGCGTTTCGTCGATGCCGACCACCGCATCGAAGAGCTGACCGGCGCCAGCGTCGCGCTGATCTTCGAGTGCGAGGGCGAGGCCGGCTTCCGCGCCCGCGAGCGGGCGCTGATCGCCGAACTGTGCGCCGGCGAAGGCCAGCTGATCGCCACCGGCGGCGGCGCCGTCCTCGATGCCGACAACCGCCGCGCACTACGCGAGCGCGGTTTCGTCGTGCACCTGCACGCCAGCGTGCCACAGCAGTTGCAGCGCCTGGACCGCGACCGTACCCGTCCGCTGCTGCAGGCGCCCGACCGCGAGACCCGGCTGCGGGCGATGGCCGAACAGCGCGGCCCGCTGTACGCCGAGATCGCCGACCTGCGCTTCGAGTCCGACGGCCTCACCGTCGGCGTCGCCGCCGAGCGCCTGCTCGCCCAGCTCGCCGAGCGCTGGCAACGCCCGCAGGCCGCCTGATGCCCACCCTGCAAGTCGAACTCGGCGCGCGCCGTTACCCGATCCACATCGACCGCGGCCTGCTCGACCGACCCGAGCGCATCGCCGAAGGCGTCCCAGGCCGCCATGCGCTGATCGTCACCGACGCACACGTCGCGCCGTTGTATCTGGCGAAGGTCGAGGCCGCGCTGACCGGCAAGCTCGCGCGCAGCGTGATCCTGCCGCCGGGCGAGCAGGAAAAGACCCTCGCCCGCTTCGCCGAGCTGATGGACGCGCTGGCCGCGCTCGGCGCCAGCCGCGACGCCACCGTGATCGCGCTCGGCGGTGGCGTGGTCGGCGACCTGGCCGGCTTCGCCGCCGCCTGCTGGATGCGCGGCGTGCGCTTGGTGCAGATCCCGACCACCTTGCTGGCGATGGTCGACTCCTCGGTCGGCGGCAAGACCGCCGTCGACCTGCCGGCCGGCAAGAACCTGGTCGGCGCCTTCCACCAGCCGGCCGCGGTGATCGCCGATACCGACACCCTGCGCACGCTGCCCGAGCGCGAACTGCGCGCCGGCCTGGCCGAGGTGGTCAAGTACGGCGCGCTCGGGGACGCCGATTTCTTCGCCTGGCTGGAGACGCACGCTGCCGCCCTGCTCGCCCGCGACGCCGACACGCTGGCCGAGGCGATCGAACGCTGCTGCGCGCACAAGGCCGCGATCGTCGCCCGTGACGAGACTGAATCCGGCGAGCGCGCCCTGCTCAATTTCGGCCACACCTTCGGCCACGCCATCGAGACCGAGCAGGGCTACGGCGGCCTGCTGCACGGCGAGGCGGTGGCGGTCGGCATGGTGCTGGCGGCGCGGCTGTCGCAGGCGCTGGGTCTGGCCGCGGCCACGGATACCGGGCGTCTGGCCGCACTGCTGGAGCGGCTCGGCCTGCCCGTCGCGATCCCGGCCGGCCTCGCTCCCGAGACGCTGCTGGCGCGCATGCGACTGGACAAGAAGAACCGCTCTGGCCGCCTGCGGCTGATCCTGTGGCGCGGCATCGGCCGGGCCGAAATCGCCGAGGGCGTGGCCGAGGACGCCGTGCACGCCGTCCTCGCCGGCTGATTCCCGCTGCCGCTACAATTCGCCGATGCGTCTTTTTCTCCAGCAACGGCCCGTCGCCGGCGAGGCCCCGCGTTTCGTGCAGCTCGTGCTCCAGCAGGACCTGCTGGGCGGCTGGACGCTGCTGCGCGAAACCGGCCAGATCGGCGGCAAGTCGCAGCTGCGCCGCGAACAGTACCTCGAGCGTGAGCCCGCGCTGGCCGCGTTCGAGAAGGCCCGTGATCAGCACCTGAAGAAAGGCTTCCAGGTGATGTTCGCCCAGGGCGCCGGAGCCCCCAAGTAACCCCCCGCGCCGCGAAGGAGCGCACCATGCCCCAGAACGACCGCTTCCTCCGCGCGCTGCGCCGCGAGCCCGTCGATGCCACGCCCGTCTGGCTGATGCGCCAGGCCGGCCGCTACCTGCCCGAGTACCGCGCCACCCGCGCGAAGGCCGGCAGCTTCATGGGCCTGGCGACCAATCCCGAGCTGGCCTGCGAGGTCACCCTGCAGCCCCTCGAGCGCTTCGAGCTGGACGCGGCCATCCTGTTCTCCGACATCCTCACCGTGCCCGACGCGATGGGGCTGGGCCTGTATTTCGCCGAGGGCGAAGGCCCGAAGTTCGAGCGCCCGATCCGCAGCGAGGCCGACATCGCGAAACTCGCGGTGCCCGACATGGATCGCGAGCTGCGCTATGTGATGGACGCGGTGGCGCTGATCCGCCGCGAACTCGCCGGCCGTGTGCCGCTGATCGGCTTTTCCGGCAGCCCGTGGACGCTGGCCTGCTACATGATCGAAGGCGGCGGCAGCGACGATTTCGCCCGCATCAAGGCCATGGCCTACGACCAGCCGGCGGCGCTGCACCGGCTGCTGGACGTGGTCACCGAGGCCGTCATCGCCTACCTCGCCGCCCAGCGCGCCGCCGGCGCGCAGGCGTTGCAGGTGTTCGACACCTGGGGCGGCGTGCTGGCGCCGCACCTGTACCGCGAGTTCTCGCTGCGCTACCTCACCCGCATCGCCGCCGAACTGTCACGCGGCGAGGGCGACGCGCGCACCCCGCTGATCCTGTTCGGCAAGGGCAACGCGCCGTACCTGGAAGACCTCGCCGCCTGCGGCGCGGAAGGGCTGGGGGTGGACTGGACCGTCAGCCTCGGCGACGCCCGCCGCCGCACGGCGGGCAAGGTCGCACTGCAGGGCAACCTCGACCCGGCCACGCTCTACGCCTCGCCTGAGGCGATCCGCGCCGAGGTACGTCGCGCCCTCGACGACTATGCCGCCGCCAACGGCGGCTCCCGCTTCGGCCACGTCTTCAACCTCGGCCACGGCCTGTCGCCGGACATGGATCCCGCGCATGTGAAGGCGCTGGTCGACGCCGTGCACGAGTTCAGCGCCACCTGACCCGCTGCCGGGTTGCGGCCAGGCTCACCGAACCGCCCAAGGAGATCGACGATGAGCACGAACCGCCCCCTGCGCCGCTCCCGCAACGACCGCTGGTTCGCCGGCGTGATCGGCGGCCTGGCCGAGCACTTCGGCCTCAGCGCCAATGCCCTGCGGCTGATCTACGTGATCGTCTCGATCGCCTCGGCCGCCTTCCCCGGCATCCTGATCTACCTGGTGCTGTGGCTGGTGATCCCGCTGGAAGAGGCCTGATGGCCGCCGCGCCCGCAGCCGTCGCCCAGCGCCAGCTCGACGCCTACAACGCCCACGACCTCGCCGCCTTCGTCGCCTGCTGCGCCGAGGACGTGACGATCTGGCGCCTGCCCGCCAGCACACCCGCGCGGCAGGGCCGCGCCGCGCTGGCCGATGTCTACGCTCGCGAGCGCTTCAACCGCGAAGGGCTGCACGCCGAGCTGGTCAACCGCATGACGCTGGGCGACAAGGTGGTCGATCACGAGCGCGTGCGCGGCCTCCGCCCCGAGCCGTGCGAGACGGTCGTCGTCTACCAAGTGGCCGACGGCCTGATCCGCGCCGTCTGGTTCCATCCCGCCGGGTAAGCGCTCACCGCCGCCCGGCCAGCGCCTCCATCGCCAGTGCCAGCGCACGTTCCAACGCCTGGTCCGCGGGCACCTCGATATCCGGTTTCACGCCGGTCCGCTCCCAGCCCGGGCCGGTGAGCACCTTCCATTCGGAAAGCAACAGCGCGAAGCCGTTGCCCACCGAATGCCGCGTCGCGCCGTTGCCGGCACCGGCGGTGTTCTCCCCCACCAGCGTGGCCCGGCCTGCCCGGCGCGCCGCATAGGCGAACATCTCCGCCGCGGAGCCGGTGCGCGCGTCGGTGAGCACGTACAGCGGCGCCTGCGCCAGCTTCGGCCTGGACAGCGCGGGGTCGGTCACGACTTCGCTGCGCACGCCCATGGCGCGATTCTCCGAGGCATGCAGCGTCACCGGCTCGCGATCGGCGGGGAAGAAGGCGCTGAGCAAGTGCCCGACCGTCGGCGGCGCGCCGCCGATATTGCCGCGCAGATCCACGATGACCGCATCGCTGTGGGCGACGAGCGCGATCGCCGCGTCCAGACTCTCCCGCGACAGCTCGACAGGCACGAACTGCGTGAGCTTGAG
>JBEQAM010000200.1:0-4697 GCA_041640375.1 Rehaibacterium sp.
GACATGGGCGAGGCCGCCGTGGTGCCGGCGCTGCGCGCGATCGGGGTGACGCGGCTGGACGCGCTGGTGGTCAGCCATGGCGACAGCGACCACGCCGGCGGTCTGGATGCCGTCCGCCGCGCCTACGCGCCCGTGCGGGTGCTGGCGCCGGCCGGCTGGCGCGACGAAGAAACCTCGCCCTGCCTGACCGGGGAGGGTTGGCACTGGGACGGTGTGCGTTTCGAATTCCTGCACCCGCCGCCGGATTTTCCCTATCTCGGCAACGAAGCCAGCTGCGTGCTGCGGGTGGCCGGCGCGCACGGCGCGGCACTGCTGCCGGGCGACATCGGTGTGGTGATCGAGCAGCGCCTGCTGCGCGAGCGCCCGGACGTGCTGCCGGCCGACGTGCTGGTGGTGCCGCACCATGGCAGCCGCGGCTCGTCCTCGGCGGCTTTCGTCGAGGCGGTGGCCCCGCGTTACGCGCTGTACGGCATCGGTCACCGCAACCGGTTCGACTTTCCGCGGCCCGAGGTGGTGGCCCGCTACGATGCGGTCGGCGCGGAACGGCTGGACAGCGCTGCCGACGGTTATGTCCGGCTGCGCGTGGACGGGCAGGGGGCACGGGTGGTCGAGCGGGCGCGGACGGCACGGCGACGGTTCTGGCATGAGCCGGCCGAGTGAGCGTGTGCGGGTTTCCCGGCACTCGGTCCGGTCATGGGCGACCGCTCGCGCGGTGGCGTGGTGGTCCCCCGGGCTGAGCGTCAGGGCCGGCTTGCGGCTATCCTATCGGCCATCGGGAGTATCGAGGACCGCACGTGCTGGAATTGCTGTTCGCCGGCGGCTGGGTGATGTGGCCGATCCTGGCGCTGTCCGCCATCGCCCTGGCCATCATCGTCGAGCGTTTCTGGACCCTGCGCCGCAGGGCGGTGATCCCGGCGGGCCTCGGCGACGAGGTGCGCGCCTGGG
Source organism: Rehaibacterium sp. (assembly GCA_041640375.1). Lineage (GTDB taxonomy): Bacteria > Pseudomonadota > Gammaproteobacteria > Xanthomonadales > Xanthomonadaceae > Rehaibacterium. The sequence continues at coordinate 946 of JBEQAM010000200.1, forward strand.
CGGCTCGCCGCCAGCTCGACCCGGCCCATGTCGAGGCGCTGCGCCGCAATTCGCCGCTGGGCGAGCTGCTGGCGGCGGCGCTCGACGTGCGCCAGCGTCCGCGCGAGCAGGTCAAGGAGCGCATCGAGGACGTCGGTCGCCACGTCGTCCACTCGATGGAGCGCTTCCTCAACACCCTGGGCACCATCGCCGGCGTGGCGCCGCTGCTCGGCCTGCTGGGCACCGTGGTCGGCATGATCCGGATGTTCCTCAACATCCTCGACCACGGCGTCGGCGATGCCAACCGGCTGGCCGGCGGCATCGGCGAGGCGCTGATCAGTACCGCGGCCGGCCTGCTGGTCGCGATTCCGGCGCTGATGTTCTACCGCTATTTCCGCGGCCGCGTGCAGGAGTACGTGGTGGAGATGGAGAAGCAGGCGATCGCGCTGCTCGACACCCTGCACGGCGACACCCGCGTCGCGCCCGTGCCGCCCAGGCCGGCCGCACCGTCGCGCGCGCAACGGGGCGCCGCATGAGGCTGGACAGCGGCCGGCTGCGCGACGAGCCGGAAATCAGCCTCACCTCCCTGATCGACGTGGTGTTCACGCTGATCATCTTCTTCGTGGTCACCACCACCTTCGATGCGCGCTCGGCGCTCAAGCTGCAGCTGCCGCGTGCCGACGCGCCGCCCACACTGGAGCAGTCGCAGCCGCTGACGATCACGGTCGACGTCGAGGGCCGCTACTACGTCGGCAACGAGGAAGTGCTACGGCGCGACGCGGCCTCGCTGCGCGAAGCCGTGCGGCGCGTGGCCGGCGATGACCGCGATCGGCCGGTGATGGTCCGTGCCGATGCGCGCACGCCGCACCAGGCGGTGGTCACCGCGATCAATGTGCTGGGTCAGCTCGGCTTCCGCCAGGTCGCCATCCCGACCGCGCCGGAGGAGACGCGATGAGCCCTGGCGTGAGCGCGAACGGCTGGCGCATCTACCGCCGCCTGTTGGGTTATGCCGGACGCTACTGGTACCTGCTGCTGGCGGCGGCGATCGGCATGGTCGTCGAGGCGGCCGCGGCCGGCGCCTTCACCCTGCTGATGCGGCCGATGGTCGACGAGGCCTTCGTGGCGCGCAACCCGGAGGTCCGGCTGGCGCTGCCGCTGTCGGTGCTCGGTCTGTTCATCGTGCGCGGCCTGGCCACCTTCGCCACCGACTACGGCATGGCCCGTGCCGGCCGCAGCGTGGTGCGCGACCTGCGCGAGGCGCTGCTGCTCAAGTACCTGCGGCTGCCGAGCGCGCGTTTCGACGTCGAGCCGGTACCGGCACTGGTGTCGCGGCTCAATTACGACACCGAGCAGGTCAGCCAGGCCAGCGCCGACGCGCTGAAGGTCATCATCACCGACACCCTCACCATCGCCATCCTGATCGCCGTCATGCTCAGCCAGAGCGTGCGGGTGACGCTGGCGATGATCGTGGTGGTGCCGCTGATCGTCGCCATCTCCGGCTACGTCTCGCGCCGCTACCGGCGCATCAACCTCGGCATCCAGGACGGCGTCGCGCAGATGGCGCAGAGCGCCGAGCAGACCCTGGCCGCGCAGCAGGAGGTCAAGGTCTACGGAGGTCAGGCCGAGGAAGCCTCGCGTTACTCGGCGCTGGCCAACCGCAACCTCTATCTCAACATCAAGGTCGAGACCACGCGCGCCGCGGCTTCGTCGGTGGTGCAGTTCCTGGCCGCGCTGGCGTTGGCGGTGATCCTGTTCGTCGCTGGCCGCGAGGCGATCAAGGGCCGCATGACTGCCGGCCAGTTCGTCTCGCTGATGACCGCGATGATGGCGCTGCTGCCCTCGCTCAAGCGCATCACCAATGTGCAGAGCGCGATCCAGCGCGGCATCGCCGCTTCCGAGCGGCTGTTCTCGGTGCTCGACGCGCCCGAGGAGCGCGACACCGGCAGCCGGCCGCTGGTGCGCGCTCGCGGCGAGATCGAGTTCCGCGACGTGCGGCTGAACTACCCCGGCCAGGAGCGGCCGGCGCTGGACGGGGTGAGCTTCATCGCCCGGCCCGGTACGGTGACCGCCGTGGTCGGCCGCTCCGGCAGCGGCAAGTCCACCCTGGTGCGGCTGATCCCTCGCTTCTACGAGCCCGACGCCGGGCAGATCCTGCTCGACGGCGTGCCGCTGCAGGAGTACCGCTTGGCCGACCTGCGCCGGCAGATCGCCCTGGTCGGGCAGAAGGTGATGCTGTTCGACGACACCGTTGCCGCCAACATCGCCTATGGCGCGCAGAGCCAGGCCACGCCCGAGGCGATCCGGCGCGCCGCCGAGGCCGCCAACGCGTTGGAATTCATCGAGCGCCTGCCGCAGGGCTTCGACACCCGCATCGGCGAGAACGGCGCGCTGCTGTCCGGCGGTCAGCGCCAGCGCCTGGCCATTGCCCGCGCCTTCCTCAAGGACGCGCCGATCCTGATCCTCGACGAGGCCACCGCCGCGCTCGACAGCGAGTCCGAACGGCTGGTGCAGGACGCGCTGGCGCACCTGATCCCGGACCGCACCACGCTGGTGATCGCGCATCGCCTGTCCACCGTCGAGCACGCCGACCAGGTGCTGGTGCTCGACCAGGGGCGGATCGTCGAACAGGGCACCCATGCCGAGCTGTTGGCCCGCGACGGCCTGTACTCGCACCTGCACCGCCTGCAGTTCCGGGAGACCGACGGAGCGTGAACGGGCTGGTCGACCGGCTGCAGCGCCGCTGGTACGGCGGTGAGGCGCCGGGGATCGGTCTGCGCCTGCTGGCGGCGATCCATGCCGCGCTGAGCGCGCTGCGCCGCGCGGCCTACCTGCGCGGCTGGCTGCGCGTGCAGCGGTTGCCGGTGCCGGTGGTGGTGGTCGGCAACCTCACCGTCGGCGGCGCCGGCAAGACGCCCTTGATCGTCGCGCTCGGCGAGCGCCTGCGCGATGCTGGTTGGCGGCCCGGTGTGGTCAGCCGCGGCTACGGCCGGCGCGGACGCGAGCCGCTCACCGTCGAGGTCGACACGCCGGCGACCGACGCCGGCGACGAGCCCTGTCTCATCGCCTGGCGCACCGGTCTGCCGGTGCGGGTCGATGCCGACCGCGTGCGCGCCGCACGGGCGCTGGTCGATGCCGGCTGCGACCTGATCCTGGCCGACGACGGCCTGCAGCATTACCGGCTCGGTCGCGACATCGAGATCGAGGTGCTCGACGGCGTCCGCCGCTACGGCAACGGCCGGCTGCTGCCGGCCGGCCCGCTGCGCGAGCGGCCCGGCGACCGTCGCCCCTGTGATTTCCGTGTCGTCAACGGCGGCGAGCCGCGCGCTGACGACTGGCTGATGCTGCTGCGCCTGCTCGATGCCCGCGCGCTGGCCGGCGATCGCGTCCTGCCGCTGAGCGCCTTCGCCGGCCGCCGCGTGCATGCCGTGGCCGGCATCGGTCACCCCGCCCGCTTCTTCGAGGCCCTGCGCCGGCTCGGGATCGAGGTGGTCGAGCATGCCTTTCTCGACCATCATGTCTTCGCCCCGCACGAGCTGGGCTTCGATGAGCCGCTGCCGCTGCTGATGACCGAGAAGGATGCGGTCAAGTGCCGCGCCTTCGCGCTGCCGGATGCCTGGGTGGTGCCGGTCGAGGCCGAGCTGCCGGAAGCCTTCTACGAGGCGCTGCTGGCCCGGCTGGACGGTTTGCGGACAGCCCCGGCAGGAGCGGCGTGAGCCGCGACCGGCTGCCGCGGTCGGATCACGGTCGCGGCTTGCGCCGTCAGCCGGCGGCAG
>JBEQAM010000201.1:0-4682 GCA_041640375.1 Rehaibacterium sp.
CGCAGTCGGGTTCTGCCGGCGCATCTCGTTGGCGGCGGCGAACATCTGGTGCGTCTTGCCCAGGCCGGTGCCGCCGGAAAGCAGCAGCGGGTTGTGCGCACGGTCGCCGGGTTTCTGCGCGGCGTGCCTCGCCGCGGCGGACGAGCGTATTTCGTGTCCAGCGACTCCGCCTGGCCCCGCTGCCTCGAACGCCTGGAAGCCGAACTGCCGGCCGAGGAGGTGCACACCTGGCTCAAGCCCCTGCAGGCCGACGCTCAGCCCGGGGGGCTCACGCTGTACGCGCCGAACGCCTTCGTGATCGAAACGGTGCGCAGCCGCTACCTGGGGCGGATCCGCGAGCTGATCGCCCATTTCGCCGGCGCTGCCCTGCCGGTCACGCTGGAAGTGGGCGCGCTGCGCCGCGCCGCGCCGGTGGTGGCGACCGCCGCCGGCAACGGCAACGCTGCGGGCGTGCGCGTTGCCGCCGAGAGCTTCAACGGCAACCTCGATCCGCACTACACCTTCGACAACTTCGTCGAGGGCCGCAGCAACCAGCTCGGCCGCGCCGCCGCCTGGCAAGCCGCGCACAAGCCCGGCGACCGCGCGCACAACCCACTGCTGTTGTATGGCGGCACGGGGCTGGGCAAGACCCATCTGATGTTCGCCGCCGGCAACCTGATGCGCGCCAACAATCCAGGCATGCGGGTGCTGTACCTGCGCTCGGAGCAGTTCTTCAGCGCGATGATGAAGGCGCTGCAGGACAAGGCGATGGACCAGTTCAAGCGGCAGTTCCACTCGGTGGACGCGCTGCTGATCGACGACATCCAGTTCTTCGCTGGCAAGGACCGCACCCAGGAGGAGTTCTTCCACACTTTCAACGCGCTGTTCGACGGCAAGCAGCAGATCATCCTGACCTGCGACCGCTACCCGCGCGAGGTGGAGAACCTGGAGCCGCGGCTGAAGTCGCGCCTGGCCTGGGGTCTGTCGGTGGCGATCGAGCCGCCGGACTTCGAGACGCGCGCGGCGATCGTGATCTCCAAGGCCGCCGAACGCGGCATCGCCCTGCCCGAGGAGGTCGGCTATTTGCTGGCCAAACGGATGCGCTCGAACGTGCGCGACCTGGAGGGCGCGCTCAACACGCTGGCCGCCCGCGCCAACTTCACCGGCCGGGCGATCACCGCCGAATTCGCCCAGGAGACGCTGCGCGACCTGCTGCGCGCGCAGCAGCAGGCGATCAGCATCTCCAACATCCAAAAGACCGTGGCAGACTACTACCAGCTACGGGTGGCGGACCTGCTGTCCAAGCGGCGCACGCGCTCGCTGGCGCGGCCGCGGCAGATGGCGATGGCCCTGGCCAAGGAGCTCACCGAACACAGCCTGCCGGAGATCGGGGATGCCTTTGCCGGCCGCGACCACACCACGGTGCTGCATGCCTGCCGGGTGGTGCGTGAACTGCTGGAGGCCGACGGCAAGCTGCGCGAGGACTGGGACAAGCTGATCCGCAAACTCACAGAGTGATCGGGACGGGCTGTGGACAAGTTGGGGATGCCGCGCAGGCCGCCGATTTATCCACAGGCCATCCCCAGCCAGGCAGAGCCTGCTCCACACGCTTTGCCCTTTCCAAAAAGCAAGCAGAAACAAAAACTTAAGTGCGTTGTCCGGTGGATTTCGCAGCCACCATCACCACCACCGGCTACACATATCCAACATCGGGATTAGGGGTCCACGCATGCGTTTCAGCCTCTCGCGCGAAGTCCTTCTCAAGCCGTTGCAGCAGGTCGCCAACGTGGTCGAACGCCGGCAGACCCTACCGGTGCTGGCCAACCTCCTGGTCAGCGTCGAAGGTTCGCGCCTGTCGATGACCGGCACCGACCTGGAAGTCGAAATGGTGGCCCGCGCCGAGGTCGAGGAGGCCCAAGCCGGCGAAACCACCATCCCGGCCCGCAAACTCTTCGAGATCGTCCGCGCGCTGCCCGACGGCAGCCGGGTCACGCTCAGCCAGGCCGCCGGTAAGGTCACCGTGCAGGCCGGGCGCAGCCGTTTCACCCTGGCCACCCTGCCGGCCCACGAGTTTCCCTCGGTCGAGGACCTGGAACTGGTGGAACGGATCCGGGTGCCGGAAGCCGCGCTCAAGGAGCTGATCGAGCGGACGGCCTTCGCCATGGCCCAGCAGGACGTCCGCTATTACCTCAACGGCCTGCTGCTCGACCTGCGCGAGGAGGCATTGCGTTGCGTGGCCACCGATGGTCACCGGCTGGCGCTGTGCGAGGCCGACTTGCCGGCCGGCGCGCAGACCCGCAAGCAGATCATCCTGCCGCGCAAGGGCGTGCTCGAGCTGCAACGCCTGCTCGAGGGGGGCGACCGCGAGCTGGAACTGGAGGTCGGCCGCAATCACCTGCGCGTCAAGCGCGATGAGTTCACGTTCACCTCGAAGCTGATCGACGGCCGCTTCCCGGACTACGACGCGGTGATCCCGATCGGTGCCGACAAGACCGTGCTGGTCGACCGTGAGGTGCTGCGCGCCGCCCTGCAGCGTGCCGCGATCCTGTCCAACGAGAAGTACCGTGGCGTGAAACTGGAAGTCTCGCCGGGCCAGCTGCGCATCGTCGCCCACAATCCCGAACAGGAAGAGGCGCAGGAGGAGGTCGAGGCCGACACCGCCATCGACGGCCTGGCGATCGGCTTCAATGTCACCTACCTGCTCGAGGCCCTGGCCGCGCTGCGCGAAGAGCGGGTGATGCTCAACCTGCGTGACGCCAACTCCAGCGCCTTGTTGCGCGAGGCCAGCAACGACCGCTCGCGCCACGTCGTCATGCCGCTGCGCCTTTGATGCTGTCGGCCGCGCTCCGATCCGGACACCGTGCCGCCCGACCCAGGTCGGGCGGTCGCGTTTCCGGGGCTGCGCAGCCTGCCCGACGATGTACCTGACCCGCCTGCAGATCGCTCGCCTTCGCTGCTTCGAGACGGTGGAGCTGGAGGCGTTGGCCGGCGGAGTGCTGCTGTTCACCGGCGCCAACGGGGCCGGCAAGACCAGCGTGCTGGAGGCCGTGCATCTGCTTGCTTACGGCCGCAGCTTCCGCGGCCGAGTGCGCGACGGGCTGATCCGCAGCGGGGCCACCGAGCTGCAGGTCTACGCCGAATGGCATGGGGGCGGTGACGGCCGCCAGCATCGTGCCGGGTTGCGGCATACCGGCCGGCACTGGGAGGCGCGGCTGGACGGCGAGGCCGTCGCCACCCTGGCCGAGCTGTGTGCCGCCCTGGCGGTGGTGACCTTCGAACCAGGCAGCCACGAGCTCATCGCCGGCGGCGCCGAGCACCGGCGACGCTTCCTCGACTGGGCCTTGTTCCACGTGGAACCGACCTTTCTGCCGGTGTGGCGTCGCTTCGCCCGCGCCCTGAAGCAGCGCAACGCCCTGCTCAAGTCCAGCCCGGCCCCGGCCGCGCTGGAGCCCTGGGATCACGAGCTGGCCGAGGCCGGCGAGCAGCTGACCCGGCTGCGGCTGGGCTTTCTCGACCGGTTGCGGCCGGTGCTGGCGGAGACGGCGGTCGGGTTCCTGCCCGAGCTCGGCGCTGCCGACCTCGGTTTCCATCCCGGCTGGCGGCGGGAGGAGATGCCCCTGCACGCGGCCCTGGCCCTGGTCCGCGAGCGCGACCTGCTGCTCGGCCACACCACGGTCGGGCCGCAGCGGGCCGACTGGCAGGTGCGCTACACCGGGCTGCCGGGCCGCGAGGCCCTGTCACGCGGGCAGGAAAAGCTGACCGCGCTGGCCTGCGTCCTGGCGCTGGCGCGCGAGTTTGCCCGTGAGCGTGGCGAGTGGCCGGTCATCTGCCTCGACGATCTCGCCTCGGAATTGGACCGGCCACACCAGGAGCAGGTGCTGCGTGTGCTGCTTTCCTCCGGGGCGCAGGTCCTGCTGACCGGCACCGAACCCCCGCCCGCCCTGACCGCGCTCGGCGCCCCGACCCGCTGGTTCCACGTGGAACAGCAGCGGGTGTTCCCGCGCCCGTCGGCGCAGGTGGGCGGCGCGCTATAATCGATCGCTTGTGACGCCCGGTCCGCATCGTCGCCCGCGCGATGCGACCGCACCCCGGAAAAGCAGCCAGCCATGACCGAACAGACCTACGACTCCAGCCGAATCACCGTCCTGCGCGGCCTCGAAGCCGTCCGCAAGCGGCCGGGCATGTACATCGGCGATGTCCATGACGGCACCGGTCTGCATCACATGGTGTTCGAGGTGGTCGACAACTCCATCGACGAGGCCCTGGCCGGCTACTGCGACCACGTGGTGGTCACCCTGCACAAGGACGGCTCGGTCTCGGTGCTGGACAATGGCCGCGGCATCCCGGTCGACATCCACAAGGAGGAGGGGCGATCGGCGGCCGAGGTCATCCTCACCGTGCTGCACGCCGGCGGCAAGTTCGACGACAACAGTTACAAGGTGTCCGGCGGCCTGCACGGCGTCGGGGTGTCGGTGGTCAATGCGTTGTCGGAGCGGCTGTGGCTGGACATCTGGCGCGACGGCCAGCACCACCAGCAGGAATACGCGCTCGGCGAGCCGCTGTATCCGCTCAAGGCGGTGGGGGCGGCCAGCCGGCGTGGCACCCAGATCCGCTTCAAGCCCAGCGCCGAGATCTTCAGCGATGTCGAGTTCCACTACGACATCCTCGCCAAGCGCCTGCGCGAGCTGTCGTTCCTGAACTCC